>JAJDAS010000340.1 GCA_029261755.1 Nitrospinia bacterium | reverse complement strand
CGAGGGTTTCTTTGCTGGAAGCTCTTAAAGATTGGCCTAAAATTCGAGGTTGGTTGATGGAGAGACCACGAAAAAGAATGCTGCAAACAGATAAGTTTTATTGCAGTTTAAATTGATTTCTTATTTTAGCGCTTATGGGGTGAAGCCCTGGGCTTTCATGTTTAAGCACTTCGGGCTTTTTTTATGTGAAAAATCTTTAAAAATAATTCCAAAAAACAATTCGGTATAGGTATATCTAAAAGTTCTATGAGCCCAGACAATCAAGTTAGCTAATTTCAGACGGAAAAACCACCGGGTTGGCTGCTCCACGCCCATCGCACCAGCGCCGCCATACGCAACGAAAGGCATCTTCCAAACCGTTAGCAAAGCCTTGCACATTCGTCAAGTTGGAGTTCTTAACTCTTTCACGCAATTCCGCTCTTAGCCTCTGCATGGTGTCCGGGTCCCCGGTAAGAGACACCACCTTCTCCACATACTCATGGGGAGTCTCGGCAATGAGTTCCTGGAGATCCAGGTTGGAGAGGATACTGGTACCCATCCTGCCGATGCAATTCTTCCCTGAAAGGGTGACCACAGGCACTCCCATCCACAAGGTGTTGCAGGTTGTGGTGTGCCCACACCATGGAAAGCTGTCCAGGGCAATATCCACACTGTGGTGAAGGGCGAGATGCTCAACAAAAGGCGTTGGCCCCAACATTTCCAGTCGTTCCTCCGATACGCCGTGATCGGCAAGAAAAGTTTCGATTCGCCTGCGAACCGAGATATCGTTTAGTCCACCGGACTGCATCAGAAGCCTGGAATTGGGAGCGGCATCCATGATCTTCGCCCAGAGCTCTAAGACCTCCGTAGAGATCTTTGCAATGTTGTTGAAGGAACCAAAGGTAACAAAACCCTTCTTCAAAGAAGGAAGTGGACCTATTTCCGGGGCGTTTTCCGGTGGATGGAAACAAAAAAAGGAATGGGGAAGACGGATCAGCTCTTCGCTGTTCAAATGTTCGGTCTTGCCGGGAGGGTCGCACCAGGCGTCGGTGATTCGATAGTTGATGGAGCGTAATCCCGTGGTATTGGGATATGCCAAGTAGGTCACCTGGACCGGCGCTGGTTTTTCCACAAAGAGGGAGAGCCTGTTGTCGGCGGTATGTCCGGCCAGGTCTATAAGAATATCGATTTGATCCCCGCAGATGGTTCTGATTACTTCCCGGTCACTTACACCATGGATGTTCCGCCACTGTCCGACCAAGCCCTTCAGTTTTTCCGTCACCGCATCCGGATTAGCCACATTGGAGTAGCAGAAGATTTCAAATCGGTCCCTGTTGTGCTTGGCCAGGAGATCCACAATGAAAAAGGCCACGGGATGTTGCCGGAAGTCGGGTGAAACATAACCGATTCGCAGGCGGCGTTCCGGGTTTGGGTCATTTTCGAAGGCGGGAGGTGGCGCTTCAGAGGTAAGGGTCATCTTTGTAGCCCACCGGCGATGTTCGTCATAAACCTCTTCCGGCTCTATGGAAGGATGGTAGTTCATGGCAAATAGAAGGTTGGAGTGGGCCGATGGGTGATTGGGAGCCAAGCTTAAAACCTTCCGGTAATGCTGGATGGCGTCATCCATCTCCCCCTGGTTCTTAAGTGCGTTGGCAAGATTTACCAGGGCTTCCACATGATTCGGATTCAATCGCAACGCTTCACGGGAGTGGACAATGGCGGCCTCATTATTTCCTCTGGTGAAAAAGAGAAGGCCCAAATTGTGGCGCCCATCGGCGTAATCGGGTCGCAGTTGGAGAATCTTGAGGAAATATTGTTCTGCAGCTTCCCAGTTCCGGCTCTCTTTATGCAGTACTCCCAGATTGTTTAGAGCCTCGATATAATCCGGTTTCAAGCGGAGAGCTTTTTCGTAACTTACCGCAGCCTCCCCTCTTCTTCCCAAGGCTTGGTAGGCGGAACCCAGAACATAATGGGATGCATGCGCCTGTGGGTAGAGGGCGATAGCTTTTTGTAAGTATTGAATGGATGCAGTATGGTTGCCGGTTTGATGGGTAAGACATCCCAGCAGGTGCAACGCGTTGACATTGCCGGGGTCTCCTTGAAGAATTTGCTGATAAAGCTTTACCGCCACCGGCAAATTGCCGGCCTGATGCGCGGCCAGGGCTTGCTCCATTAAAACGGACAGCTCTTTTTGATTACCCGAAGTTGCCGGTTGCCTTTTTTTCTTTTTGGAAGATTTTTGTTTTTTGGAGCGGCCCAATGATTTCCCTACTTTTCAGGTGGATGGTCAGCCATTTTTTTTTGTAGTTTACCACAAGTGGGGGGGGCCGCAACTAAGTAAAGAAGCAAAACAATCACCTCGGAGAAGTGAGGCATCGCTGGAATGAGTCGCAGGAGGGGTGGAAATACAGAAGGGTAACTACTTGAGTTCAAAATTCCGGGGTTCACGGTTCAAGGTTAAAAAGCATTGAAGGCAAAGTGCGTGAAGATTTTGGAACTTGTGAGAAATACTATCCCAGCCGTGCGAACACAAGGTTTTCAACAGGGAACCTTGAACCGAATAACCTGAGGAGTTATTAAAAGCCGACCAGTTTGCCTCTTAAACCGATTGTTGTAACCGGTTAGGAGGCAAACTGGCGACCAAAGCGTCCTTTTAATTAACGTTAACGTTTCAGGTTAATGGCTTCCGTCATTAGGTCGTCGGCCGTGGTAATGGTCCTGGCCGCAGCCTGGTAAGCCTGCTGAGTGGTGATCATGTTGACAAATTCGCTGGCAAGGTCAACGTTGGAAAGCTCCAGCGTATCTCCAATGATGGAGCCGAATCCACCTGATTCTGCCGTTCCAACAGTTGCGGAACCGGATTTTGCCGATGCAGAGAAGATATTTGACCCAAGCTTTTGCAGTCCGTCAGGGTTGAGGAAAGTTGCCAGAACCACTTGGTTTAGTTGCTGGGTCTGGCCGTTATCAAAGAGACCGGAAATGATTCCCGTGCTATCCACCGACAAGCCCACCAAAACACCCGTTGTGAAGCCGTCTTGCACCAGGGAGTTGTTGTTGGATGCGGCGGCAAAGCCGGTAACCTTCCCGTTGGTGGCTGTTCCGGCGGTATTCAGCAATTCCCATGTAACGGCTTGCGCAGCCGAGGGCGGGTTCGAGCCACTGAAATCAAAATTGAATACCGGGTTTGTGGCAGTCCCTACAGCCACCCCGTTGATGGAGGTGAGCGCACCGCTGGTATCGAAAGTTATTACGCCGGATGTAGCGCCGTCCGCATTCACCGTGGAACCGGTAACAGAAGAGGTGGGAGTGTAGGTCCAGCTATTGCCCGTTGCAGCCTTGGTAAAAGTGAGGTTCATGATCACCTCTTGTCCCACGGAATTATACATGGTCACGGGTGTTGTAAAGGTGGTTGCGGCGGAAGCTGTTGCATCTAGGTTGACGCCCGCTGTAAACGCTGTTGTTGCTTGGGGGCTCGACTGCACGCCCGCGAGGTCTATATCCTGGACAGTGGTTCCAATCGTCCCGTTAGTGATGGCGTAGCCTTGGAGAGTATAGCCTTGCGCATTCACCAGCTTACCGGTGTTGGCCATTTTGAACTGGCCCGCCCTGGTGTAGACATTATTGGTACCGTTGTTCACCACGAAAAACCCGTTTCCGTCTACGGCAAAATCGGTGGCATTGGTGGTGGATTCAAATGACCCCTGCTGGAAACTGGAGTTGATGGCGCTGATCTGAGTACCATGCCCGTATTGCAAACTGGATGTTCCATTAGCCAACACGGTGCTCAGGAGATCGGAAAATACCGTTTTACCGGATTTGAATCCCACCGTATTCACATTGGCAATGTTATTACTGATTACGCTCAAATTCGCTGAATTTGCTGATATTCCACTAACGCCGGAATACATCGAAGTTACTAAGCCCATTTTAACGCACCTCCTTAAGGTTTAATTGTTTTGATAAATTTCGGTAATTCGGCTCAGTGGGATATTGGAACTGCCCACTTTGGCAAAAACCTGGCCGCCTTCATAAACGATACCGCTTACTACACCCCTGGTGAACGGTACACCAGCGACCTCCGTGCCATCTTTGCCCTGTCCTTTGATCTCGTAGGTATACGTTCCTTCCGGCATGCGTGTTCCGTCGGAGGAAGTTCCATTCCAAGTAACGTCATGTTTTCCGGCAGAAAGGGCACCCAGTTTGATGGTAGTTATGGGTTTCCCGTTTTCATCATGAATGGTAATGGTGCCCTCATCCACCCCGATGGGCAGGTGGAAAGTGATGGTACTGGAACCGGCTTGACTGAGATTAATTTCGTTCCCAATGGCCGACACCTGTTTACCGATCATGTTTACAGACTGTGAAGCATATGTGTTGCTATTGGCTGCCTGGATACCCGTGAGCTTATCGTTTGCGTTGTATAACTGCTCCACGGTGCTGAACTGCGCCAATTGAGCTGTAAAATCAGTGCCTTTCATAGGCTCCATAGGATCTTGATTTTCCAGTTGGACCACGAGGAGTTTCATGAAATCATCTTTCCCCAATGATTGTCCGTTTTTTTGGGATGCTGAAGAACTTCCATAACTTGCACTGGCCGCTTCTGCTGAACTTCCGTAGCTGGCACTTGCTGCGCTAGATGTCATTGTCTTATCCTCCGAAAATATTTTGAATACTAAACTCTAATTCCTTACCAACTAAGGAAGTTCGCATGGCCTACTATATGAAGAGGTTAATTTCGCCACTTTGGCTGTAACCATACTCCATATTTCGTACAGTTAAAGGTTCCGGCTTTGAATTTTCTTCCATCCCGGACTGGTCCCGATTGTATCCGCTTTCCATGTAGAAGGGGCGCTCTTTATCAGCTGCCTGTTGCCTTGGATCGTTTCCCACATTCACAGACATCTCTTCCACTTTAAAGCCTTGCTCTGCAAAGCTGTTTCTGAGTTGTTGAATGTTTTTTTCAATAATATCCTTGGCTACGGAGTTGTCGGCCATCAGGTTCGCGCTTACCTTGTCGCCCGTCATGGTGATTTGAACTTTGACGGTTCCAAGAGACGGAGGATCGAGTTGAATGTGCATTTCACTCTGTCCGTTCTTGGAAACCAGGGAAGCCTTGGAAACTATCTGGTTTACCACCGAACGTTCTAAAACCTCTTGAGGTTTCACGTCCATGTTGGTGGGCATTTTTTCCAGGGGATTGGTCTGGTTGAAATCAGCTATCCGCATTGCGTTCAAGGCAGAAGAAGTGTTCAAGGACTCCGTGGATTGTAGATTCATCGTCCCGGTTGAGGCCTGTTTATCATGGCTCAGCATGGATTGAATTTCTACATTCGTTCCCAGGTCCAGCTTTGGTGCTGCTGCTCCCAAGGGTTTGAAAGCGTTCAAGGCTGATTGGTTGAGAGTCTGTTGATTTCCGTCAGCAACCTTGGCCGGTTGAGCGGCATCTTTGGCGATAACCTTCTCCAAAGGCTTTTCAAGCACTGGAGAGTTATGGTTCTTGCCCGTATCTGCTTCCTTCACCGCTTGACTGGTTTCCAAAACAGTGGACTGAGATTGGGTTTTTTGAGAAGCGTCTGAAGCGGGCTTATTGGTGGTTTTCGCGGTTGTTGGGATATCATCATTCACCCGGACAGCAGTGTCGCCAGCCTTTCCCCCTTTATTTTCCAATCCAGCGTTAAGTGTGCTCTGGGAAAGATTTTCATTGTTGGAATTTTGCAAAGACGGGGTTAAACCGGAATTTGGCTTCTCTATCCCTTTGAAATTGGAAAGAGAAGAATTTTCCGTCAAGTCCTTTGCATTAGAAATCTCCAAGGGTGAAATTCCTTTCTCTGAAGGATTTTCCATCGCCAACGACTGCGCCAACCCGTTTTTCCCCATGGTGGAGGAAGTTTCTTCGGTATTCAAAAGCTGGAGCAGAGATTCGTCGGATGATTCGTTGTTCCCCAAGGCCGAAGGAGTTTCTTCGGTATTTAAAAGCTGAACCAGAGGACTCCCCATTCCTTTGCCAAATTCGGAATTTCCCGGATTCAGGATGGAAGCCACAGCATTGGCCGTTGAATTACCTTCCTTATTTCCCATTAATAGCTGTTCCGGGTTCCCACTCGTAAGTAAGGTTTCCGCGCCATTAAGGCCGTTACCCGATCTGGCCAGTTGGGAAATTTCGGAACCGGCTAAAAACTTTAAAATCTCCTCTGCTGTAAATCCTGCCTGGTTTTCAAGGTTCTCGTTTACCTTAGGCAATGAAAGTTCATTGCCTGACAAAGCCGCGTTTTCGGAGATTTCGTTTCCATCAACCTCCAGGTATCCTTTCTCAGCGCCTTCCGGAACTACTTTCTTGCCTTCTTCATTATTATTAGTCGTGGAGGAAGCGCTTGGCATGGCCTCATCCTTAGTGGCATTATCGGAAGCAGGTTTGGTTTCGGTGTCGGCCTGAGAACTCTGATTTGTAGTTTGCTTTGGTCTTCTAGCTTCAGTTTTTTGAGCAGCTTCATTGAAGGCATGCTCAAAATTTTCTTCGTTGGAAGAGTTTTGGGAGCGGCTTTGGTTGGAACTTGAAGTTCCTGAAACCTTTGCTACGTTACTAACGGATTCTAAATTGATCAGATTGGTATTCAATGTATGGTCTCACCTCCTATCCACATAAAAGTTTTGATTCTCACCCTTGTATATAGCATTTATCATGCCAGAAAGAAGAGTGAAACAACAAAACCTTTAAAAACATATAGTTAGGAGGTTCGCGGATGGAAAGCTGGAGGGGAAGTGCAAAGAAAAACAGGGAAATTTCTTCCGGTAGGCAGGCAAAAAAGTTCTTTTCTACTATATCGGCAATTAGAAAAAAAAGATTAGGGAAATTTTTTCAGGAAAAGGGCCGTTTGGCCTTATTTGTTTCGAAAACAACCAAGACCAACAAATTTACCCACAACCTTTCACCCCTTTGGGGCTTAAAATTTGTGTGTGTTTTTTTTTACCGGGGGTCGCGTCCCTCCGGGAACTTACCCCCGGCTATACGCTTTCGGCCCTCCGGGCCTGGAAATTCAAAAGATGTGGGTAAAGATTAGCTTTGTTAAGGAAAGGGCCAACAATAACTTGGTATTTTTAGCGCCCAGGTTTGGGGCAGGTTTGGCCGATCCGATTAAGCGAAACCGCAGTAATAGCATCGCTCTTTCGAGGATTTCGCGATTGAGGATCGGTTAAAGATGCCCCGAAG
>JAJDAS010000339.1 GCA_029261755.1 Nitrospinia bacterium | reverse complement strand
CCTCAAGCCGGTATCGGTAAAGGTGGAGAGAACTATTTTAGACTGGGGAAATCGGTGGAGGATTCCACCAATCAGGGCCTTAGCCACTTTCACTTCGCCCACAGAAGCCGCATGAATCCAAACATTTTTTCCGGTAGTTTCCTTTGATAGTTTGACGTCCGGGAAGGCGTTGAATCTTTGCCGGAACCCAAGCAAAACTCTCTTTTTTTTGAAAAGTCCAAACAAAAGGAAAGCAGAGAAGAGAAAAGGAAAAAATAAAACTAATAGGGTATTGTAAAGGAGTATGCTTGGGTTCAAAGCCGAGTGGGGAAGTTTCAGGCGAAAGTTTTTAAGTGTTTCTTTCGCCTTTATGTTTTATGAAAGGTCGTACTCTTTAATCAATTTGGAGAGGTAGGTTCTTTCGATTTCAAGAATTTTTGCTGCCTCGGTTCTGCTGGAGCGGGTGTGGTTTAGAGTCCTTTGAAGAAAATCTTTTTTAAACTCGTCGATAGCGGTTTTCAGTGGGACCCCAACGGATATTTTCTCCACCTTCCTCATGGGGGATTGTAGCGGGAAATCCTCTACTTTTAATTCGTCTCCTTCTCCCATGACCAAGGCCCTTTCGATGGCGTTTTCAAGTTCGCGAACATTTCCCGGCCACGAATAGTTTTTTAAATATTGCATGGCCTTGCCGCTGACCTTCATATTTCTGGAAAGGGGAACAATGTTCTGGTTTTTAAGGAAAAAGTCTACCAATAGAGGTATATCATCTTTCCTTTCACTTAATGGAGGGAGTTCCAGCTTCACCACATTTAGCCGATAGAAAAGGTCTTCCCGGAACTTTCCTTCGGATACTAACTGCTCAAGATTGCGGTTGGTTGCGGCAATGATCCGAACGTCTACATGGGTGAGGCCCGTTCCCCCCAACCGCTGAAAGCTTTTTTCTTGCAATACACGGAGAAATCTCACCTGCGTGGAGGGTGTCATTTCCGAGACTTCATCCAAAAAGATGGTTCCTCCGTCCGCAGCCTCGAATATGCCGATCTGCCGGCGGTCTGCTCCGGTAAATGCCCCTTTTTCATGGCCGAAAAGCTCACGTTCCAAGATCGATTCCGGCAAGGCTCCACAGTTGGTGGCAATGAACGGGTTAGAGCTTCTTTCACTTTTTTTGTGAAGATATCTCGCCACCAACTCTTTTCCCGTGCCGCTTTCCCCCACGAGAATACAGGTGGCATTGGATTTTGCTATTTTGTCCGCATCCTTCAGGATCTGCTTGAACTTAGGGGATTCTCCAACTAAGCTGTACCTTGATTCATTCTCTTTCTTAAGGTATTCATTTTCTACGGAGATTGTTTTTAGTCTGGTGGCGTCGGCAATTGTTGTCTCCGCAAGTTGCGCGAAGGAGATCAGTTTCTCCAGGTCTTCCTTCTCCAGGCTTTTCCCATCCTTTCTATCCAAAACCTGCAAAACACCAACCACCTCATCTTGGACTCGTAGGGGGCAGCAGGCTATGGATTTGGGTACAAATAGTGTGATTTCAGAAACTTTGGAACTCCAACGGTAGTCGTTTTGAACGTCTTTCACCAAGAGGGGTTCGTTGTTTGCTGCTACCCATCCTGCAATTCCTTCTCCCATCCCTATCTCCAAATCTTCCAATTCTCTTTTGGCTTTGGTGGTGGCTAAAAAGAAACGCAGCCTTTTATCTTTCAACATCATGAGAGAGCTTGCTTTTACCTCCAGGGTGTTCACGGAGGCTTCCATGATCTTGCGAAGCTTCTCGTCTATATCCTGTTTGGAATCGAGCAGATCGGTAACGCTGGCCAATATTTTTATCTTGGAAAGTTCAGTGATAGCTGGGTCAATCATTGTATTAACCGTCTTTATAGATGTCGTTTTTTCGTTAGATAGAATTCAATTTTTATTTGTTGCTAACTTCCTATTCTCAGAAACCCTTGAAAAATAAAGTTTAAGCGTGGAAATTATACTACTATTTCTTTCTTCAAACAATTAACAATCCTTTTCAGGGAGTTTGGATAAAGATGGAATGCTGGTGGTGAATTTTGTTTTGCAGAGGGATAAGTTTTGAGCCATGCCTGGCTTTTTGGGGCTATCCAACTCCGTTTGTTTTTGAAACACCTGCTTGATATAATAGCCCGAACATTCCAAACCTTTCTGAAGCGCGAATTCCTTCTTTTTTATCCGTACCCTCCACCCGCAAAAATAAAGGCTCTCCCTTTGAAAGTCAAGACTGCCAGGAAGTACCGAATTGACGTTTTTATCTTAGTGTCCTTCCTGCTCCATATTTTGTTTGCCATGCTTAGTGGCTTAATTCCGGTAATTAAACCATTACCGCGCAAGATGGACCCGGTAAAAGTTACTTTCCTTGAGGAAAAAAAACCCGACCCCAAACCCGAGGAGAAGAGCAGTATCGTGGATACGCCTAAGCCTCGAAAAATAGAAAAACCCAGGAGTCGCCGGGTTCTATCCAGATACAACAGCCGCATGCACAGCAACCAAGGGAAGAAGGCAAAGGTTTATAAAGACCATAAAACCGCCATACCCATGAGCAAACCAAAACCAGCCGTGGCGCCGCCTCCCTCTGCTAAAAAGGCACCCGGCCAAAAAAAGAAAACCGGAGTGGAAACTGCCACCAAAAAGAAGCTTGAGCGAATCCCAAAAGCTAAAAGAAGATACAAAAGACTTGCAAAGCTGGAGAAAGATGAAAAGAAAACCAGCGCCTTTTCAGAAAGTGTAATGAGAAAGAAATATGATGAGGGGAAAGAGAAAAACAAAACGTCCATGGAAAGCGAACAGTCCGTTCCGAAATCCATGTTGATGAAAACTCCCCTCCTGGATGGCGCCGACCTGGAAAAATATGCAAGGCTTGATACCGGCGCAGCTAAAAAAGAAGCTCCCACCTCTGATTCCGACACTATATCCCTGGACACGAAGGAATTCAAATATGTTTCCTATTTTGCCCAGATTAAAAGAAAGATAGAGTTGGTGTGGTCTTACCCTGCGGAAGCAGGGAGGCAGGGACTCTTCGGAAAGCTATTGCTGAAGTTCACCATACAAAAAGATGGGACTCTTTCTAACCTGACTCTAATCAATTCCACCGGCCATAAAATATTGGATGATGAGGCAATACGCGCGGTTCGAATGGCGGCGCCCTATCCGCCCTTCCCCAAACGGATTGATAAAAAAAGACTGAACATCATCGCCACCTTTTCCTATTACCCCTCTTTCAGTTTGGTGGACTAGAGGAGTGTTTTCTCCTGCCTTCCTCTATGTCAATTTTCCCGCTAGGTGAAATAAGGTGCGGTCTGGTTTAAGAAATCCCTAAGGTTTCAAGGAAATAACAAATGGCCCAAAAGTTGCATCTTATTGTGGAGGGTGGCGGACCGACGAATTTCCGACACTTTGAAAGGTTAATTTCCATGGGCTTCCCATCTTGGTGTAAGGCCCGTCTTTTCTTGACTTTGAAAGCCATAATGCTTAATAATGGACACACATTTAGATACACCGGGGGAGGATTACCCTGCCTTTTAAAGAACATGCCAGGGGGATTCCGGACAATACAAGCAGTTGGTCTTTTGACTCTTTATCCAAATTTTTTGAAAAATTTGGGTTAAGAAAATGGAGATCTTCGCTTTCATTTATGGTGAGCACAAGATTATGTTTGTTCAAGAGAGAAAATACGATTTTTTTTCATTAAGCTGGGATTTAGGTCCGTTGTCGAAGGAGAGCCGCCATGTTTAAGCGTTTTACGGAGAGGGCCAGGCGAGTCATTATTTTGGCGCGCGAGGAGGCTGAAAAATACCGCCATGAATTTCTTGGAACGGAACATGTGCTGAGCGGTATTTTAAAAGACGCTAGTGGGATTGCGGTTGCCGCCCTCCGAAAAATGAATGTTTCCACCGAGGAGTTAAGCCTAGAACTGGCTCGACACTATCCGGAAAGTTCCAAGAACCCAAACCTTGGAGACATTCCTTTCACCGTTAGAGCAAAAAAAGTCCTAGAGTTTGCGGTGGAAGAAGCCAGGAGCATGGGGCATAACTACATAGGTACGGAACATATTCTTTTGGGCCTTATCAAAGAAAAAGATGGAGCGGCCTCGGCGGTGCTGAGGCGTTTTGGAATCAATTATGCCGATACCCGTGAGAATATTTTAAATTTTTTCAGGGAGTCCTCCGCTGGAGCGAAAGCTAGCAAAAAGACACCCGCACTGGATGAGTTCGCGCGTGACCTAACCAAAATGGCTCTCTTGGGTAAACTAGACCCCGTAATCGGAAGGTCAAAGGAAATTGAAAGAGTAATTCACATCCTCAGCCGTAGGACTAAGAATAATCCCATTTTGATCGGTGAGCCGGGGGTTGGCAAGACGGCCATTGTGGAGGGACTGGCCAGAAAAATAATTGACAAGGAAGTTCCGGAAACTCTTTACGATAAAAACGTTCTTTGTCTGGACATTGGATTATTGGTAGCTGGAACAAAGTACCGTGGGCAATTCGAAGCCCGGATGAAGGCCATCATGAAAGAGATCAGGGAAAGCAAAGAGATGATTCTTTTTATCGATGAGCTTCATACCATCATCGGCGCCGGTTCCGCAGAAGGTTCTCTGGATGCCTCAAATATGTTGAAGCCGGCTTTGTCCCGTGGGGAAATTCAATGCGTTGGGGCCACAACTCTGGAAGAATTCAGGAAATATATTGAGAAGAACGGCGCACTGGAAAGGCGATTCCAGCCGGTAACGGTGAACCCTCCTTCGGTAGATGAAACCATCGCAATTATCAGGGGACTGAAGGTGGAATACGAAATACACCATGCTGCGAAAATTTCCGATGAAGCGATTATCGAGGCTGTAAAACTGGCCGATAGATACATTACCGACCGCTTCCTCCCTGACAAAGCCATTGATGTTATTGATGAAGCCGGCTCCAGGGTGAGACTCAGAAAAGTCACCTATCCTCCCGAAATAAGAGAAAAAATGCGCAAGACCGATGAATTGGACCGAGAGAAGAAAACCGCCATTGAAAAACAAGATTTCGAAAAAGCGGTGGAAATCCGAGACCATGAAGAACAACTAAAAAAAGAATTGGAGATACTGAAGCAAGATTGGAAAAATACCCAGGAAGATGGAGAGCCTGTGGTAACAACCGAAGATATTGAGTATGTGGTATCCAATATGACCGGAATCCCTCTCTCCAGAATCGAAAAAGAAGAATCCGTCAAACTCCGAGAAATGGAGAAGGAGTTAAAAAAATCGATTGTGGGTCAGGAAGAAGCCATCGAAGTAGTTGCCAAGGCCATTCGACGATCCAGGGCTGGTTTAAAAGAGCGGGAGTGTCCTATTGGAACCTTCCTGTTCATCGGGCCCACAGGGGTGGGCAAAACAGAACTGGCGCATCTAATAGCGGAATTTCTCTTTGGGGACAGAAACGCTTTGATCAGGCTGGATATGTCTGAATACACGGAAAAAATCAATGCCACCAAGCTCACGGGGGCTCCTCCCGGATACGTTGGCTTCGACGAGGGCGGCCAGTTATGCGAAAAAGTAAGACGGAAACCATACTCTGTAATTTTGTTTGATGAAATAGAAAAGGCCCACCCGGATATTTACAATATCCTGTTGCAGATAATGGATGACGGACGTTTGACCGATAACTATGGACGTAATGTAAGTTTCAAGAACGCGCTGATTATCCTAACATCCAACCTGAATACTCGCGAGATAGAGAAGGGGACGTCCATGGGTTTCCACGTCAGCGGCCAGGAGGATCCTTTCTCCGGCAGGAGCGATGCTTCCCATGAAAAAATGAAGGGGATTTTGATGGGAGAACTAAAAAAGACTTTCAATCCAGAATTCCTGAATCGCCTAAATGAGACTATTGTTTTCAAACCGCTGGAATTGAAACATATTGAAAAGATTGTTGAGCTTCAACTTACCGAGTTGAACAAAAGACTGATTGAAGAGGGGCTTTCCATCCATATTGACGAAGACGCAAAAAAATGGATTGCCGGTGAAGGATTCCATGCCAATTATGGGGCTCGCCCATTAAAACGGAATATCCAAAAGCTAGTGGAAGATCCACTTTCCGATGAAATACTTGGAGGTGACTGGAAAGAAGGAGGAGTCATCGACATTAGCCTGGAAAATGGAAAATTGACATTTACTTACAAAAAGGATGCGGTAGGAACTTTAGATCATTAATTTTCATTAACGAATTTATCAACTTAGGACTTACAATTTAATGCATACTAAAAACTGGAGGGCGCTGGCTCTCACTCTATTATTAGCTCTGCTTTCTCCCGTCCTTTCAGGAACAGCTTTGGCTAGTGGGGATTTGGAATCTCAGAAGATCACCGATGTCAAAGTGGAGGGTAATAAAAGGATTACCGAGTCCACTATTCTTTACTATATTCACTCCAAAGTCGGGGAATACATCTCTTATGATCTTATACGTGAAGATATCCAACGTATATATGATCTTGGGCATTTTGAGGATGTAAAAGTTGATGCCCAGGATTATAAAGATGGAACCCGGCTTACCTTTATCCTGGATGAAATCCCGGCAGTGAGGGATTTTAAGTTCAGAGGCAATAAGGAAGTTAAGGATAGCGAATTGTTGGAAAAGGTGACGATTTCCAGAGGGGCTGCCTATAACAAAGCGCTGATTCAAAGTACCATCGATAAAATCAAAGAGGTATATCAGAACAAAGGTTTTTGCTTGACCAAAGTAACCACCAAGACCAGAATAATTAAACAAGAAAATCTGGTTGACATAGTCTTTCTTGTGAAAGAAGGGGAAAAATTCGGGATTAGCAAAATCCGCTTCAAAGGAAACAAAGCTTTCACAGACAAAAAACTTCTGAAAGCCATTGAGACCAAAGAAGAAGGCTGGTTTTCCTGGATTACACGGTCAGGGATCTACAAAAAAGAGAGCTTTAAGACCGACCTCCTTCGGATCGAAATGTTTTACAGAGATCATGGATTTTTGAAAGCCACTGTCGGCGACCCGGTAGTGGACATCAGGGAAAAAGAAGAAAAAATTTATATTACTATTCCCATCGACGAGGGACCTCGATACAAGGTATCCAAAATTGCTTTTTCCGGGGACGAGACTTTCAAAGAGGCCGCCTTACGAAAAAGTATCTCCATCAAGGTGGGTGAGGTGTTCAGCCTTTCCAAACTTCGTGAAGATATTTCAACCCTGAGCCAGATGTACTCCGCTAAGGGATATGCATACGCGGATATCATCCCTCAACGAGAACTGGATGATAAGAAAAAAACGGTTTTTTTGGATATCCAATTCGACAAAGGTGAAAAAATATACGTTGGGCAAATAAATATTACCGGCAATACAAGTAGCCGGGACAATGTGATCCGGCGTGAGTTCAGATTAACGGAAGGTGAACTTTTTGACAGTGGGAAGCTAAAAAGAACGAAACAAAGGCTCATGAACACCGGCTTTTTCGAAGATGTGAAGATCACCACCAAAAAGGGAGGAGAAGAAAACCTGGTAAATGTGGACGTCAATGTTCTGGAAAAAGCCACGGGAAGCATTTCCGCAGGCGTAGGTTACAGCTCCTTTGAAAAAACACTTTTAAGCGCTAATGTTTCGCAAAACAACTTTCTGGGTTATGGACAAAGGCTCTCTTTTGATGCCCAGTTTTCCGCACTTAGAAACAACTACTATTTGAACTTCACCGAACCCTACCTTTTTGATAGGGAAATTCAGGCAAGTGTTAATCTTTTTAGAAGAGAACTCGACTATTACAACTTCAGTTCCGACTCCTCCGGCGCAGGATTTAGCCTGGGTAAGGCTTATGGAGAATATATGAAAACCGGTATAGGGTATCAATTCGAATTTGTAGAAATTTCTAATGTTGAACCAGAGAATCAGACGGGTTGGTTTTACAACCGAGACGATGTTACTTCCAGAGTTCTCCCTTATTTTACTTATGATTCCAGGGATGACTATTTTAATCCGACAACTGGCTACAAGCTTGATACAAGGGCCGAACTGGGTGGTTTAGGCGGTGTGAAGTTTTATAAGATGACGGTGGAAGGTACCGTTTATAAGCCATTGATCTGGGGTTTGGTTGGAATGATCCACGGAAAAATTGGTCATGCTTCTGGGTACGGTGGAGAGACTATGCCTAACTATGAAAGGTTCTTTATGGGTGGATCAAACGACCTGAGAGGTTTCTCCTTTGACGAAGTAGGTCCGTTGGATAAATACAACCGGTCCATGGGTGGAACCCAATCGCTTCTGATCAATACCGAACTTCAATACGAGATCTTTAAAAATTTCCGTGCTTTGGTTTTTTATGACCGTGGTAATGTATATGGAACAGGGTTTGACACGTCATCAACATCAACAAGTATGAGCCTGAGCAAGATGAGACATGCCGTGGGTATCGGCGTTAGGTTCTTTAGTCCCATCGGGCCCATCGGGTTGGCTTATGGCTGGAAACTCGACAAAAGGCCCGGCGAGAGGGACGGCGATTTCCACTTTACCATGGGAGGTGCTTTCTAAAAAAAATACGGAAAAGCAAAAGTGTTCAAAGGGTTTAATTCCGGACGCCCTTGTAGAACCGGAAATTTTTTTGTCAATTAACAAGAAAGAAAGGAGAAAAGAAACAAATGGTTAAAAGAACAGGAGTAACGAAAGGCGTTAAATTTATAGCTATTGCGGGAATGTTGGCTCTCTACCTTACATTCGGGGCATCGGTTGCAAAGCCTTCTTATGCTGGTGGGAAAGGCAAAATTGCCTTCTGTAATTTTCAAAAAGCTGCTAAAGAATCCAGAACAGGTAAGAAGCTGCTTGATGGTTTAAAAAAAGATCTGCAAACAAAATCCCGCTCTCTGGAAGATAAGAAAAACAGGTTGGAACGGCTAAAGTCCGATTTGAACAAGAAAAGCAAGGTGATGGACGAAAGCTTAAAAAAGCAAAAAGAGGAAGAGTACTTCAAATCCATGAGGGATTTTCAGCGCCTGAGAGAAGATGTTGAAGCTGATTTGAAAAAAAAGGAGATGGAGTTCACTCGTACCATGATGAGAAAACTTCAAAAAGTGGTATTGAAAATCGGGGTTGAAGATGGGTACGACGTCATTTTCCCTAAGGAAACATCAGCATATTTTTCGGAAAAACTTGATATCACTGATCAGGTAATCAAAGCCCTGGATAGGTCCTCTAAGTAGTCTTCTCGGGAAAACCTCTTATCGTTTAGAAGAAAAGTGTGAAATTAAAAGAGATTTGTAGTTTGCTGAACGGTTGTCTGGAAGGAGACCCTGATCTGGAAATCCGGGGTGTCAATGGGGTCGAAGAGGCCGCCGAAGGAGAAATAACCTTTTTATCCCATAAAAAGTATTTGGCGGCGCTTAAAGATTCCAAATGTACTGCGGCTATTCTCCCGGAAGGAGTTTCTCTGGAAACTGGAAAGGCCGTAATCTCCGTAAAAAACCCGTACTTAGCCTTCGCTAAACTGCTGGGGATATTCCATCCTCCAATAAAAGAAACTCCCGGAGTTTCCTCGCAAAGTGTGGTCTCTGATTCAGCCGTCTTGGGAAAAGATGTAACCATCTACCCCTTGGTTTATGTGGGAGAGAACGCAAAGATCGGTGATGGAACCGTATTGTTTCCCGGTGTCTTTGTGGGTGATCATTCAACCATTGGTTTCCATGGCGTAATCCATTCCCATGTCAGCATTTATGCCGGTATGCAAATTGGCGACAGGGTTGTCATCCACAGTGGGGCGGTGATTGGGAGCGACGGGTTCGGATTTGTGCCGGATGAGACAGGCAAGCGGAACAAAATCCCGCAGGTGGGAAAGGTTGTTTTAGAAGATGATGTGGAAATTGGAGCAAACACCTGTATTGACCGGGGGACCATGGGAGAAACCCGTATCCGGAAAGGGGTCAAGCTGGATAATTTGATCCAAATCGCCCATAACTGCACGGTGGGTGAAGATTCCGTTCTGGCGGCGCAAGTGGGAATATCCGGCAGTACCAGTATTGGGAAAAGGGCCATGATGGGTGGTCAGGTGGGAGTTGCCGACCACGTAGAAATGGGTGACGATGTCATGATTGTGGCTCAATCCGGCGTACCTTCGGACCTACCGGGAAAACAAATTTATGCAGGATCTCCCACGGTAAAACGTAATGTCTGGAGAAAGACCCAAATGGCGCTACCCCAATTGCCCGATCTGATAAAAAAGGTTAGGGCAATGGAAAAGAGAATTGAGGAGCTTGAAAAAAATGATTGATATCAATGAAATCAAAAAGCTAATTCCCCACCGCTATCCTTTTTTACTGGTTGACCGCATCATCGAGACCGACCGGCAGAAAAAAATCGTGGGTATCAAGAATGTAACCGCCAACGAGGAATTTTTCAATGGCCATTTCCCTGATTTCCCCGTAATGCCCGGGGTCTTGATTATAGAAGGTATGGCTCAGGTAGCCTGTGTGCTGTCCATGATCATCCTCGGAGCCACCAGCGAATCCGTGGTCTATTTCATGGGTATCGATAAGGCAAAGTTCAGAAAACCGGTGGTTCCGGGAGACCAGTTACGTATGGAGCTGGAAATTTTGAAGCAACGGGGAAAGATTTTTTGCTTGGCCGGCAAGGCATATGTTGGTGAGGATTTGGTTGCCGAGGCGGAATTGAAAGCAATGCTTGGCAGTGGAAAATAATGTCTATTCACCCAACTGCGCAGATTGACCCCAAAGCTCAAATTGCGCAAGACGTGGAGATAGGTCCTTTTACATTCATAGGGCCGGAGGTCTCAATCGACTCGGGAACCAAAATTGGGCCCAACGTCAACCTTGAAAAGTGGGTGAAGATAGGAAAGGATTGTAAAATCAACCATGGCGCGTCCATTGGAGGCGCTCCTCAGATCATCGGATACCAGGAGAATAAATCCTTTGTGAACATTGGTGACCGGACGGTGGTCGGTGAGTTTGTAACGGTACACCGGTCCGGCAAAGAAGGCGGCTCCACCGACATAGGCGATGATTGTTTTTTGATGGCGTACAGCCATGTAGCTCATGACTGTACGCTTGGTAAGAAAGTTGTTGTTGTAAACTACACCGGGCTGACGGGCCATATCCAGGTGGGAGATCAGGCGACTATTTCGGGTTTGGTGGGAATCCACCAATTTGTTAACATTGGGCGCCTTTCCATGGTGAGCGGACTTTCGAGAATCCCCAAGGATATTCTTCCATTTTCTTTGGTGGAGGGGAATCCTGCCAACATCCGGGGCTTGAATGTCGTCGGGCTTAAGCGTTCTGATGTTTCTTCGGAAAGCCGAAAAGCGATCAAGCATGCCTTCAAAATTCTATGTTGGTCGGAACTCAACACCTCACAAGCGCTGGAAAAAATAAAGAGCGAGATGGCGGTGGAGGGAGAAGTCAAGGAGATCGTGGACTTTGTGGAATCCTCGGAAAGAGGCATTTTAAAGTAACTCTTAAACTTGATAAGTATATGGATTTGAAAAATGTCAAAGCAGGCATCGTTGGAGTAGGTCACATGGGGCAATACCATGCCGTGGTCTACTCGGAACTGTTGGAGCTACAAAATATATCCCTGGTTGATATCAACGAAGATCGGCTGCAACCAATTTCCAAGCGGTATGGTGTCCCTTACCATCTGGACTATAGGGAACTTTTTGGCAAAGTGGATATCGTCAGCATTGCCGTTCCCACCAACCTTCATTTTCCCATCGCAAAGGATTTTCTCCAAAATGGCATCCATGTCCTTTTGGAAAAACCCATTGCAAAAAAAATGGACGAAGCGAAAGAACTCTTTTCGCTGGCGGAGAAAAACAATGTGACCCTGCATATAGGCCACGTGGAGAGGTTCAACGGCGCCATACAGGAGCTGAAGAAAATTGTGGACAACCCATACCTCATCGAATGCCGGAGATTGGGTCCCTTTGCTAAGCGGGTTGAAGATGACGGAGCAGTGCTGGACCTCATGATCCATGATATCGAT
>JAJDAS010000338.1 GCA_029261755.1 Nitrospinia bacterium | reverse complement strand
AGTCGGGAATGCATTGGACGGTCAAGGGAGCTAACAATATCATTGCTCTAAGATCTTGCTTTTTAAGCAACCGATGGGAAGACTTCTGGGAGTCAAGGTTGGGGGCATGAAAATCTTACCCACAAATTTGTCGCACACCCGTAACAAAAAAGTGCCTTGTATTAAAAAAAACCAGCCATTATAATGAAGAGTTTCCATAACTGAGGAATGAACGCCGCCTGGACCACTCACAGATCAATCGCACATCCCCTCCTGTGTTTGCACTCCTTTTATAGCTCAAATGAATATCAAACGAATTCGTAACTTTTCAATTATCGCCCATGTGGACCATGGAAAATCCACCTTGGCCGACAGACTCCTGGTCGCCACCGGTGCCGTGGAAAACCGCCAGATGAAGGAGCAGTTCCTTGACCAAATGGACATTGAACGAGAGCGGGGTATTACCATCAAGGCTCAGACGGTACGCCTGTCGTATAAGCATACCGATGGCGAAGAGTACATCCTGAATCTTATTGACACTCCCGGCCATGTGGATTTTTCCTACGAAGTCTCCAGGAGCCTTGCCGCTTGTGAAGGAGCGCTCCTTGTGGTGGACGCTTCTCAAGGGGTCCAGGCCCAGACCGTGGCGAACGTGAATTTAGCTCACCAGAACCAACTGGCCATAGTGCCTGTTCTGAATAAAATAGACCTTCCAAATGCGGACCCCGATATGGTCAAAGAGCAGATCGAACACCTGCTTCAGATGGAAGCCGATAATGCCATTCTTGCCAGCGCAAAAAAAGATATTGGCACGCAAGAGATCTTAGCGGCAATTGTGGATTTGATGCCTCCGCCTCAGGCTGATGAAGACAAATCCCTCAAGGCTTTGCTTTTCGACTCATGGTACGATGCCTATCGAGGTGTTGTGGTTCTGGTGAGGCTCTACAGCGGCAGCATCAAAGCCGGCGATTCCCTTCAAATGATGCATAAGGGCACTATCTGCAAGGTTGAAGAGGTAGGGATCTTTTCTCCATCCTTAAAAAGCGTCGATGTCCTTTCCGCCGGAGAAGTTGGGTTTGTCATCGCCGGATTTAAAACCGTTTCCGATACGAAGATTGGAGATACTCTCACCCATCCCGGAAATCCCGCTTCGCAGCCGCTCCCCGGATTTAAAGAAGTAAAGCCCATGGTTTTCTCAGGACTTTACCCCGTTGATACCACCCAGTACGATTTTCTTCGGGATGCTCTGGAAAAGTTGAACCTGAATGATTCCTCTTTTAGTTTTGAGCCCGAATCTTCTTTGGCCCTTGGGTTTGGCTTCCGGTGTGGATTCCTGGGCCTCTTGCACATGGAAATCATTCGGGAGCGTCTCGAAAGGGAGTTTAATCTCAACCTTATTACCACTTCGCCCACGGTTGTTTATAAGGTGATCACGGTAGATAATACCGAAGAATTTGTGGACAACCCCTCCAAACTGGCAAAGCCAGACAAGATCGCTTCACTCCAGGAGCCTTTTATCAAAGCTACCATTCTAGCCCCTTCCGAATATGTAGGAGCGGTTATAAAATTGATGATGGAAAGAAGGGGGATCCAGAAAAAACTGGAATATCTGGATAAGGCCCATGTTTCCATTGTCTACGAAATGCCCTTTAATGAAGTTGTGAAAAATTTTTACGATCGCCTCAAATCGGTGACAAGAGGATATGCTTCCTTTGATTACGAACACATTGAATACAGGGATTCCGATCTGGTTAAGCTGGATGTCTTGATCAACGGGGATGTGGTGGACGCATTTTCCTCCATTGTTTTCAGGGAAAGAGCTTATTTCGAGGGGAGAGATCTTACTAAAAGGATGAGGGGTATCATTCCCAGGCAGATGTTTGAGGTGGTTATCCAGGCAAGCATCGGCAGCAGGGTAATTTCCAGGGAGGTGGTGAAAGCCCTCCGCAAAAATGTGTTAGCCAAATGTTATGGAGGTGATATCACTCGAAAGAGGAAACTGCTGGAAAAACAGAAGGCAGGGAAGAAGAGGATGAAAAATATCGGCCGGGTGGAGATTCCCCAAGAAGCGTTCATGGCCTTTTTGAATACGGAAGGAGATTAAACTTTTGCCCCTATGAGGGGATATACGTATTGAATGAAACCGGTTTTCTTGGTATTCTTGACTTTTTTGCCGCTGGCCGGGTGTTATCTATTTAAATGAAGGGTTAAACCTCAACATTAGGAAATCTGAACTCAGGGGTCATTGGGTACAATTTTGATACTTCAGGCCCTTATTGGTAGCAGGAGAAAAAAATGGCAAATGAAGTTACGGCGACAGGGTTGGAAGTGAAAAGAAAATCAGTTTTGCGGGAATATGCAGAGGCCATCATTATCGCCTTGATTCTTGCTTTTTTTATTCGCTCCTTTGTTGTGCAAGCCTTCAAAATACCTTCCGGTTCCATGAAAGAAACACTTCTGGTGGGAGACCATATTCTGGTTTGTAAGTTTTCTTATGGGACCCATATCCCGAACCAGGTTCCATTTACCTCTATTCAACTCTTCCCGGATATCCACCTTATTCAAAAAATTCCGGAACGGGGCGATATCATAGTATTCAAATACCCTAGAGACCCATCAAGGGATTTTATAAAAAGGGTGGTAGGTTTGCCAGGAGAAACCATTGAAATTAGGGACCAGGTGATATTTATTAATGGTACGGAATTAAAATTAGGGTCTTATGTAAACCATCAGGATACGAATATATTGAGCGGCCATTACTCTCCACGAGACAATCTGGCACCTTTAAAAATTCCGGAAAAGCATCTTTTCGTCATGGGGGACAACCGGGAGAACAGCCAGGACAGCCGGTGGTGGGGTCCCCTGGACATCGATCTTATCAAGGGGAAAGCCTTCATTATATATTGGTCTTGGGATAGTTTGGCCCAGGGGGTTCGTTGGGAACGTCTTGGCAAATTGCTGGAATGAAATATTTAGGAACCAGTTGCATTTTAACCTGAATTTTCATATACTTATTCTCTTTTTTTTACACTCCATGGCACAATAGTGCGCCAAAAAGACTCTGCATTTATTGAATAAAATTCCTTCACGAAAAATCTCTTCAATTCCTAATGTCGTAATTTTGCTTGACTTGTAGCCAATATTCAAGTATTCTTACCACATTTTATTTTACTTCCAAGTAACTTAAAAAGATAAAAATAACTGGAGAATCAGTGATCATGAAAAATGTCCTCCTAGGTTGCCTTTCTTTCTTAGGTGCCACCGTTCTGGCAAAGGCTCCGAGCGGTTTGTATCGTGAAGAAGAAACGGTAGGAGAGTTTAGCCCTCTCAACGATATTAAAGAGAAAGAAAATCGAGAATCGGTTGTTATCCCGATACACTCTGCCTCGGAAAAAAGACTAGGTCGGGCAATCAAGCGATCCCAGGATTTTTTGCTTGGAGAGCAAAATCAAGATGGGTATTGGATAGGTGAGCTGGAAGCCAATACAACCCTCACTTCTGAATATATCATGTTCAGGCAGTACATGGGCATTCGGGATAAAGATAAGGAAAGGAAGGCTGTTAAAACGCTGAAAAATACCCAGCAGGTGGATGGAGGCTGGAACATTTATTATGGCGGCCCCAGCGACCTAAGCACCACTATCGAAGCTTATTTTGCCATGAAGCTGTCCGGTGTATCTCCCGAAGATCCCTCCATGGAAAAAGCCAGGGTTTTCATTCTTCAAAATGGCGGTGTTCTGAAATCAAGGGTCTTCACAAGAATATTTCTCGCGCTCTTTGGCGAGTACCCCTGGAGTGCTCTTCCCACCATGCCGGTGGAGTTGATGCTCCTTCCCAATTTTGCTTACATCAATATTTATGAGTTTTCCAGTTGGTCAAGAAGCGTTATCGTTCCGTTGCTCATCATAAACGCCAAAAGACCTGTCCACCCACTTGACCAATCTGTGGGAGTCCAGGAGCTTTACGTGGAACCTGAAGGAGAGAGAGATTACTCCATGCCTACGGATGGCTTTAAGCTGTCTTGGAAAAACTTCTTTATTTATTTTGACTCCGTTTTGAAGATTGCTGGCAAGATTCCTTGGAATCCTTTCCGAAAAGCTGGCATGAAAAAGGCCGAAGAGTGGGTTCTGGAGCATCAGGACGATTCTGGAGATTGGGGTGGAATAATCCCTGCAATGATGAATTCCATCATTGCTTTGAAATGCCTTGGCTACGACCAAAATAACCCTATTATTCAAAAAGGCTTCCAGGCTATTGAAAATTTCGGTATAGAGGACAGGGAAACTCTCTCTCTTCAATCGTGCATTTCACCGGTATGGGATACTGCTATCTGTATGAACGCTTTAAAGGAATCCAACTTGCCAGCAGATCACCCCAAATTGGTTAAAGCCGGGGAATGGATGCTGGACAAACAGGTTAACAAGAGGGGAGACTGGAGTGTCAAAAACCCCAATGCCGAACCTGGTGGATGGGCATTTGAGTTTGTAAATGAATTTTACCCGGATAATGATGATACGGCTGAGGTTCTCTTGGCTTTAAGCCAGATCGATTTCAAGGACAAGGAAAAGGCCAAAAGTGAGATGGATCGCGCTTTTAAATGGTTGATGAGCATGCAAAGCGAAAATGGTGGATGGGGCGCTTTTGATAAAGACAATACCAAAAAAGTTTTGAATGAGATTCCTTTCGCTGATTTGGAGTCCCTCCTTGATCCACCAACCTCGGATGTCACCTCTAGGATTTTACTGATGCTTGGGGAGTTTGGATATGATCAAAACTTTCCTCCTGCGAAGGCGGCAATTGATTTTCTGAAGGGAACTCAGGAATACGATGGCGCCTGGTATGGCAGGTGGGGCGTCAACTATATATACGGCACATTTTTGGCCTTGGTTGGTTTGAAAGCCATTGGGGAAGATATGAACCAGGGGTATATTCAAAAAACCGTAAACTGGCTGAAGACCCATCAGAATGAAGATGGCGGATGGGGCGAAACATGCGAATCCTACCGCGATCCGAGTTTGCGTGGCCAGGGAAAAAGCACGGCTTCACAAACAGCATGGGCGCTCCTCGGCTTACTGGCTGCCGGTGAAAACAATAGCTTCTTTGTGAAAAGGGGTGTGGAATATTTGCTCAGAAATCAAAATAGTGATGGTACTTGGGATGAAGCCGAATATACCGGTACGGGATTCCCCAAATATTTCTTCATTAAGTACCATATGTATCGGAACAATTTCCCACTTTTAGCGCTTTCCCGGTTCAAAAGGTTGACAAATAATTTGGTTTAATAAAACAAAAATGAGGGGTTAAGGCTTAGAAGCAGTTGCTGGTGCTTCTATTTCTTAACCCCCTTTTTTTTTCTTTGAATGCTGTTTGCTGAATTTGGGCTACGAAATTACCGGTTGGATATTCAAATACCTTTTAGGAAATTCACATTTTGCTTTTCTAATAAGGAATGAAAATTTGGCCTTAAAGTTCTTATATTGATTGGGCGCGTAGCTCAGGGGGAGAGTACTTGCTTGACACGCAAGGGGTCGGTGGTTCGATCCCACCCGCGCCCACCATTAGCTTACAAAGGTTTTGCCTGGCCTAATGAAAAAAGGGTAGTGTCTTTACTTCTGCTACAGGCGGCCTACTCTAACATCTAATGATAGTATCTGAAAACAAAGAAGCTGAATTGCTGGAAACTCTGCGGCACACATCGGCCCATATTTTGGCCCAAGCGGTTTTAGAGCTATTTCCGGAAAGCCAAATTGCCATAGGGCCTGCCATAAAGGAAGGTTTTTATTATGATTTCGATGTCGAAAAACCTTTCGGACCGGAGGATCTACGAAAAATTGAAAAAAGGATGGGGAAAATTATCCAGAGGAATCTTCCCATCGAAAGATCAGAAATGGGCAAAGAGGAGGCGATTTCTTTTTTTAAAGCTAAGAATGAGCCTTATAAAGTTGAGCTGATAGAAGATCTGGCTGATAGCCAAGTAAGTTTGTATACCCAAGGCAACTTCACCGACCTTTGCAAAGGTCCTCATTTGTCTTCCACTGGAGAAGTAAAAGCCTTTAAATTGCTCAGTGTCGCCGGTTCCTACTGGCGCGGTGATGAAAACAAGAAAATGCTGAGCCGGATATATGGCACGGCTTTTTTAACGAAAAAAGAACTGGAAGAGCATTTAGACCGACTGGAGGAGGCGAAGAAAAGAGATCATCGGAAACTGGGAAAGGCTCTGGACCTTTTTAGCATTACGGAGGAAACCGGCCCAGGACTTATTCATTGGCATCCTAAAGGTGCCATGATCCGCCATATTATCGAGGATTTTTGGAAAAACGAACATTTTAAAAACGGATACCAACTGGTCAATACCCCGCATATCGCCAAGGTGAATCTTTGGGAAACCAGCGGGCATATGGATTTTTATAAGGAAAATATTTTTTCTACCATGGATGTGGACGGGCAAGAGTATATCGCGAAGCCGATGAATTGCCCCTTTCATATCCAAATTTACAAAAACAAGCAAAAAAGTTATAGAGACTTGCCTATACGATGGGCCGAGTTGGGAACGGTTTATCGTTATGAAAGATCAGGCGTCATGCACGGACTCCTTAGGGTCAGGGGGTTCACGCAGGATGATGCCCATATTTTTTGTAGCCCTGACCAGTTGCCCGGGGAAATCGAAAAGGTTCTCCATTTCACATTAAGTGTTTTGAGAGCTTTTGGGTTTTCCGAGTATGACATCTATCTGAGCACCAGACCTGAAAAATTTGTTGGATCGGAGGATGGATGGAAGAACGCAACGGATTCTCTGGAAGCAGCGTTAAAAAAAGTTGGGTTGCCATACCAGGTTGATCCCGGAGAAGGGGTCTTTTATGGCCCGAAGATTGATGTTAAAATAAAGGACACTATCGGTCGTGCTTGGCAATGCTCTACAATCCAGGTTGATTTCAACCTGCCGGACCGTTTTGATGTGAACTACGTGGGAAGCGATGGAAATTCTCATCGGGCAATAATGGTTCACAGAGCCCTGATGGGTTCGCTGGAACGTTTTTTTGGATGCTTGATTGAACACTATGCCGGGGCTTTCCCGCTTTGGCTCGCGCCGGTTCAGGCAATTTTGTTGCCCATTACCGACTCTCAGGCGGAGCATGCGGAGGATGTTGCCGGTAAACTGAGAGAGCAAGGGATTCGGGTTGAAGTTGACCCCAGAAATGAAAAAATCGGTTATAAGATCCGCGAAGCTCAGATGCAAAAAGTTCCTTATATGCTGGTGGTTGGAGAGAAGGAAATAGAGACCAATACGGTTTCCGTGAGAAAGCGCGGAGGAGAAAATATTGGACCCATTAAATTGGAGGAATTTCTTGAACAAATACTGGATGAAATTAAATCAAAGCAGGGTGGTTAAATGAGGGGTGGTCGCAAAGGGAGCGATAGAAATTTTAAAAAGCAGATTCGGGTCAATAGAATGATCCGGGGTGTGAAAGAGGTGATGTTGATTGGCCCGGAGAGCGAACCATTTGGAGTAAAAACCCTGCAGGAAGCTCTCGATATTGCGGCTGAGGCGGAACTCGACCTGGTAGAGGTGGCTCCTACCTTATCCCCGCCGGTATGTAAAATTCTTGACTATGGCAAGTATAAGTACAAGCTGAGCAAAAAAGCCCATGATGCCAAAAAGAAACAAAAGATCGTTCACGTTAAAGAGGTGAAATTAAGGCCTAAAACCGAAGAGCACGATTTCCAGTTTAAACTGAATCACATAAAAAGATTTATAGATGCGGGAGATAAGGCTAAGGTCACTATTATCTTCAGGGGCAGGGAAATGGTCCATAAGCACATCGGGAAGGCGATATTGGACAGGATACAAGAAGAGTTGCTTGAAATGGTCCAGGTGGAGCAACCTCCTCGACAGGAAGGGCGCAATATGGTAATGATTTTGGCGCCAAAATCTACAAAATAAGGCAGTTATTTACTTTATCCATAACAGGTACTTTAATTCGCTTATTTTACATTTAAGTTAAAGGAGATTATTTCATGCCAAAGATGAAAACAAACAAAGGCGCAGCCAAGAGATTTAAGAAAACGGGAACAGGTAAGATCTCCAGGTCCAAGGCGTTCAGACGACATATTCTGACATCAAAAACCACTAAGAGAAAAAGAAATCTTAGAAGCAGTACCATCATGGAAAAGGGTGACCAGTTGCGCGCCCAAAAAATGTGCCCATATCTCTAAAAGGACTTCCAATATTTACTATACATGCAGTTTCATTTATATAATCCAAAAGGAGAATCAGAAAAATGCCAAGAGCAGTTAGCGGCGTAGTTAGCCGCAAAAGAAGAAAAAAGGTTTTAAAACAAGCCAAGGGCTTTCGAGGGGCTCACGGAAATACATTTAAAAAAGCCAGGGAAGCGGTGAACCGAGCTTTAAGCTTTGCCTACGCAGATAGACGAGTCAAAAAAAGGGATTTCCGAAAGCTCTGGATTACGCGAATCAGCGCGGCCGTGCAAATAGAAGGTTTGAACTATAGTCAGTTTATGCATGCCATCAAAAAAGCCAAGATAGATATTAACCGCAAGATGCTTTCCGAATTGGCGATCCATAACCCGTTGGATTTTAAAAATTTGGTGGAAACCGCAAAAAAACAAATTTCCGCCGTTGCTTGATCTGAAACCATTGCATGAAAGAGAAAATCACCGCCCTCCGATCCGAATTTGAATGTGAACTCTCGAAAATAACAAGCCTGAAAGCCCTTAATTCCTTGCGCGTTCGTTTTTTAGGAAAAAAGGGGGCAGTAACCTCGCTTTTGAAAGAACTGGGAAGCCTCTCGGATCATGAGCGCCCAGCTGCGGGCAAAGAGCTCAATTCTTTAAAAAAATCCCTCCAGCAATCCCTCCAGGAGAAGACCCAGGCCATAGAAAGAGATTTACTGGATAATCCGTTTGGGAATCAAACCTTCGACTACTCCCTTCCAGGGAAAATGCCTCCGGTAGGGGGCAAACATCCTGTCACCAAGGTTATGGAGAAGATTGTCTCCATTTTCGTTGGCCTCGGGTTTAGTGTTGCCGAGGGACCGGA
>JAJDAS010000337.1 GCA_029261755.1 Nitrospinia bacterium | reverse complement strand
GGGCATTGAGGAACTGATGGAGTTGGACGTAATCACAGCCACAAAGACCCCTCAAAAGCTATCCGATGCCCCCGCCAATATGATGGTTATTACCAAGCAGCAGATCAAGGAGAGGGGGTATGTGAACCTTTTGGACTTGATGGAAGATCTACCTAATGTGGATGTTCAAAACAAAAGCAGTAACGAGTTTTCCCAAATAATATCTTTTAGAGGAAAGAGTGGAACTGATTCTTTTATTATCATGCAAAACGGGCGAAGAATAAATTCACCTACTAATGAACAAATTCCTATTAACAACAATTTCCCCCTTTACCACGCGAAACAGGTGGAGGTAATTTTCGGGCCAGGCTCAGCCCTTTACGGAGCTGACGCTTTCTCGGGGGTCATCAACATCATCACGGAAGATGCTGAAGACACCGACGGGTTGATCCTCTCTTCTTCCATTGGGCAATATGGTTACTACTACAATTACCTGCACTTCGGGAAAAAACTTGCGCAAAATGTGGATTTTTCCTTTGGGGGGCATTGGCATGACTCGGACAATGCCGATCTTTCCAAATATCACACGTCAAAATTCGCAAAGACGAATCTCACAACCTTTGGAAATAGTACGTACCGTACGGCGGCAAACAGGGAAGACTACTATTTCGGCACGGGGAGTTATAGCAGCTTTGCCGAGCTGAATATCGATGAGCAATTCGTTTTTGGGTTCAACCAATCTTATTTCAGGCATCCCACCACTACCGGGGATATGCCCAGCAGGTCTGTTTTTGGAAGTGAGGTCAAATGGGAGACCCTCATTCGCAACTACTATGGGGAATATAATTTCGGCATCACGGACAAGCTTTCAGGGAAATCCACCATTAGCTATCTAACCTATGAGGTCCCGCCGAACACCCTATATAGGAACATTAATGTGAACTTTGAAGAGGGTTACAAATACGCCCACAGCAAAAAATTCATGCTGGATCAGCAAATAAACTATAAGCTTTCCGAAAGCCACTTCCTGGTGGGAGGGATCACTTGGGAAGATTTTTATTCCCTCCCCAAAACCTTTGATCTGTCTAGTCCTTATACCCCCAACCTCCCCTCAGCCTCTCAAGGATATACTTACCCGGGAACCAATAGTTCCATCCCCTTGCAGATCTATGAGCTGAATTACAGCAATGTAGCGGGGTATTTCCAGCTCCAATCCCAATGGACCGATATCATCTCCAGCACCCTGGGCATTCGGATTGACAATAATACCCGATACGGCAAGACCATAAACCCAAGGGTAGGAATCATAGTAGAACCTTGGAAGGACTCCACTTTAAAGGCCCTTTATGGTGAGGCATACCTTGCCCCATCGCCCTATGATGCTTTTTCCCATTATGGCAGCTTCAGTGGGACCACCAACGCCAATGGCGAATACATTAGCTACTTTATGCATCTTCCGAACCCTGATCTTAAGCCTACAAAGTCTAAGACCTCTGAACTTCAATTAATCCACAATTTTTCTACCGATTTCTCCATTTCCCTAAGTGGGTATTATGTATGGCTTAGCAACATAAGCCATGCAGCTTCCTACAGCACAACGTCAAATGCAATTCAGGGAGGAGAAATACGTTTCTGGCGGCATCATGAGAACAAAGGCAGTTCCGAAGCTTATGGAGGTGATCTGCGTCTGAACTACGCCAAGGACTTAGGAAGGCTTAGTATGAAATTCTGGGGAAATTATTCCTTTGTGGATGGCTGGGAGGATGATGGAAGTGGGACCAAAGTAGAACTAGCATTAGTGGCAAAACATAAAGTAAAAGGAGGGCTCACCGCCACCTGGAAGAAAAAATATTTCATTACTCCCATGGTCCGCTGGATCGGTGAAACCAGCCATCAGAATGTAGATCCCAATAACCCCAGGAAACGCGTAAAGGTGGGTGACTATGTCCTGGTAAACCTCCACTGCGGAGTGAACGATCTTTTTATCGATGGCCTTTCCGCTTATCTGAATGTTCGAAATTTACTTGATGCAAGGTACTCAAATGCCGGGGGTGGTTCTAATAACTTCACTTCGTCGCCCCAGGACCCCATTAGTGTGAGAGGTACCATAGAATATAAGTTTTAGCTATAGGGCACTTCCAAAAACTCTCTTTACAATCACTACCCCCCAACAAAACTAATCATTACCCACAAGTCAACGAGGGTGATTTATCATGTTTTTTTTAGGCCCGGAGGGCCGAAAGCGTATAGCCGGGGGTAAGTCCCTGGATGGGACGCAGCCCCAGGTAAAAAAACACACAAATTTAAAGCCCCAAAGGGGTGAAAGGTTTTTTAGGTAAATAAGTTGCCCTGAGTTGTTTTTCAAAACAAATAAGGCCAAACAGCCTTTTTTTCTTTCACCCTTTCAGGGCTAAATATTTTTGATTCTTAGCACCGGGGGCTACGCCTTGGTTCCCAAGGCTCCCCCCCTCCGGGGGGATCGGTTTTAATTCCCCCTTTGTTAAGGGGGTTAGGGGGTTGTAACAACGCTACAAACGAGGGGATGGCATTTTTTTTATACTCGTGAACGCTTATAAAAAATTTATGGCGGAGAACCCATGCGGAAAATTGTAAATCTTATAGCAGTTGTTGCTTTCATAAACGTTTTTCTTGTAGGGATGGGAAGGTTTGCTCCAGGAGTGGAGGCCGGATCGAAAGCAGGTGAAAACATCGACAAAAAGAAATGTGTCAAAGAGAATGAAAATCCCGCCCCTCAGATTTTAAAATTTCAAGAAGAAGGAAACTCGTTTAAAACTACCACTCTTGAAAAACTGAAGGAGACTGTTGCGTCTCAAAATATCACGGTTAATGAAGCTCAATCTGCCGGGAAAAGGACCTACGCAGGTTTTAAATTTTTGCATTTTCTGCATAAAATTTATGGGGACGACCTGAGTGGATATGATACCGTGGAGTTTGTAGCCACCGATGGGTATGCCGCGAGTATTTCCCTGAAAACCTTTGAAAAGCTCCCTGCTTATTTGACCTTTGGATATAAAGACCCTGAAAAAAAATTTATCATAGTCCATGATGTTACTCATAAAACCTGGTGCGTGCCCCTTGGACCTTTTTATCTTGTCTGGGACAACCTGACCGACCCAGGTTTGTTCGTGGGTGATAAATCCACCATCTGGCCCTACCAGGTGGAAACCATTAATCTATATAGCTTTGCCAATAAATACGCGGCAATCATTCCCCCATCGGATAGCCCCTCTGAAGTTAAAGACGGCTTTGACTCTTACAAACTGTATTGCCTGAAGTGCCATACTCTTAAGAGTTTGGGGGGAGAAATAGGTCCTCCCCTTGAAGCGGTGTTGGAAAACTTTGAAAACCAGGAAAAACTGAGAAAGTTGATCTCCGACCCCAAGAGCGTCAATCCTGAAGCGGAAATGTATGTTCCCTTCAGGGAAAAGGGGAAGGAAAAAGAAAAAGTCATTGACAGCATCATTACCTATTTATACTTTGAAGCGCCTGAAGTTTTTATATTTAAGCCTCAAAAAAAAATGAAATAAAGGCCGCATTTATTTACGGCTAAGCCTGTGCAAAGTATACTCTACCGCAATTGGTTTTCGGTATCTCAAAAATAGTGAAACCAATTGCTAAGCATAACTGCAACCAAAATTTGATTTTAAAAAAACCGAAAATCAAATTGGTTTTAGTATAAATCTCCCGTAAGCTCTCTTTTACCCCTCATGTGGAATCTGCGTTCACACTCATAATAAAAATTCAGGGCCATATTAAAATCTTTGGTCCTTCCGGGTTTGAAGGGTGTTTATTCATTGGACAAAATAGGCGGATCACCTTCAGTGTTACATGTGTAATGATCATTTTCTTTTTTTTTTGGTCCAACGGACCGGCGCATGATAGCCCAGGGTGGAGGCGTGTGCTTTTTACGCGCCGCAGCCCTGGGTAATAAGGACCACATAATTTAGCCCTGAAAGGGCGACACACGCCTTTTTGTCCCGCCCTTTTAGGGCTGAAAATTATTTGTTTGCCATG
>JAJDAS010000336.1 GCA_029261755.1 Nitrospinia bacterium | reverse complement strand
AAAAAATTACACTTTTTGGAGGGAACACAGCTTATGGCAAACCTAATAAACATGCGCTTTAGACCTCATTTTTTACACTTTTAGGGTAACTTGGCACCCTAAGTATCCGTTTTTATTAATTTATTAACCGGACAGCAATGACGGAAAATAAACCATACCCATTCACTGGGACCCGGCCCTGATAGGGCTTAAGCGAAGCTGGGAGCGCGACCGTCCCGCCCGCTCTATGCAGCCGGGGCGGCTGCGTTCCCGGGAAGACTAAAATAACCTGCAATCTTATTCGTAACCAACATTTTCCACCGCCTCAACAATCTTCTTGACAAAACGAGGTGCGGCATCGTTCCATGCTTTTTCTGCGAGTAAATGAAAAAGGCAGAGGACTTTCGTTCTGCCTTTTTCGGCCACGGCTACGAAACCATCTTTTACAGCTTCGTCCAAAACCACCTGGGAAAGGTGCAAATCTCCAAGATTAAAAATGGCTGCCGTTTTTTCATTTGCTATGACGGTTTCAATGGCTCCCACCTCACCTTTGATCCGCTTGTATTCTTTGGTTAAAAAATCGGCGTAGGCAGGGGTCTCCATGAAATGGGCGGCCATAGTTCTGCACTCTGCTAAAACGTCAGAGATTGTCCGGTCTTGGGCCAGAATCACCATCTTACGAGCATGCATTCTCTCCTTGGCAAGACGCACCGACTCCCTTTTGGCCGTGAGTTCCTTCTCCAATTTCTCTTTTTGAGAGTCAATCTCGTCGGCATTTTCACGGGCAGAGGCGAGGATGGAGTGCGCTTTCTCTTCAGCCTCCTTCAGCAGTGCTATTTCTTTCAGGTCCGTCTCTCTTCTTAAGGCGGACAAAAGCTTTTCAATGCTCATTTTTTAAGAAAGTATCAAGTAGGCGATGACGAAGCCAAGGATTACCATGGTTTCAGGAATGGCCACAAGAATTAGCATGGGCCCCACCAACTCCCTCTTTTCCACAATGGCCCCCACTGCGGAAGAGCCTATTTTCGCCTGGGCAAAAGCCGTGGCAATGGCCGGAATCCCTATGGCCAATGCAGCGCTGATGGTTTTTAAATCTAACTCCATATTTTCCCCTCCAAAAAAAAGTGACAGTTCTATTAAATTAAATCTACCTTCTTCGATGTTCGATGTTGGACGTTCGATGTTCGACGTTAATGTTTTCTGGTTGTTCAAACCCTCTTCAAAGGCTCAAAAGCAACTCCTTTCGGTACATAAAACTGGGAGAAAAACTCCACAAAATGTAGTCTGCCCGCCTGGATAGCTGGACTGAAAACTCCGATAACGAAGGCAACTGTGTGTGCCAGGATAGCAGCCGTAACCGCCAATACCGGCCATATCCCGGAAAACAGAATGTCGTCTGCGAGATCTGCCACGATAATGGAGGCCAACCCCAAGGCCATCAGCCGTGAGTAGGAAAGTACATTGGCTACAAGCTTAGGTAATTCCATGATCGTCTCAAAAATCTTTCCTGCGAAAAGTTTTATGATGAAAAAGGAGGTGGGAACCGCCATTCGCCATCCAGCTTCATGCCCGGACCCAACCCAAAAGGCAATCCACACCATTGACAAAAGTAATCCGGCATCCGAAAACTTTTCAATGGCGGTGTGGAGAGAGCCGGACTTCATTCCATTTACAGCACCCACAATCGTCCCAAAGACAATATGACCGCATCCGAGCAACAGTACCAGGTAGAGAGTCTCCAGGGTTTTCTCTTTCCTGTGGAAGAGGGGATGTGGCAAACCAGCGGCGTCCCATAGCTTTCCAAACAGTTCCCCATAGATCAATCCGAAAACAGCGCTTGAGATGGCGCATACATTAATGACGAAGGCCACATCTTTGATAATTTCGTTTTCAGGCCATCGTCGCTTTAAAAAAAAGGATATTCCTGCCAGCATCAGGGCGTAACCTATGTCGCCTAGGATGAGTCCGAAAAAAAGAGGAAAAGTGACGGCCATGATGATGGTGGGATCTACAGTTCCGTATTGGGGAAGGGCGAAAATATTTAGAAACCTTTCAAAAGGGCTGGCCCATGACGCATTTTTCAGTTTCACCGGCGTCTCTGCGAATTCCTTCGGGGAAGGGGGCAGCAGGTAAACCAGTGCGGAGTCTTGGAACTTTTCGTTCACGCTTTTCTTCAGGCTTTCACACTCCATTTCAGGAACCCAACCGGATAGCCAGAAGGCATTTTCGGTATGACTAAGAAGATGCTGAGTTCTCAGTGGCGCGGCCGTCCGCTCCACTTCCTCTATAGTAGCTAGGAAAACTTCCCGCCATTTCTGCGAAAGCTTTGCCAGCTCACCATTCAGTTGGTTTAATTCCGCCTGAAGTTCCCTTTCTCTCTCGAAAAGGCGTTTCAAAGTGGAGGCGTAAGTCTTACCGCTGTAACGTTCCGGGAGGTGGACGGGGCGGGCCTTTTGTCCGATGACCCGCCGCATTACTTCATCTTGTAAAGAAACGGGATAGACCACTAAGACGGACCCGCTCATTTCCCCATCGGCGCTTTTAAAAAGTGAGAAGGCGCCGTCCGTTACCTCATCCATCAACTTTTCCAGATCGTGGCAGGCGTTCTCGAAATCCTTCTGGAATCGGAGCCCGGTTAGTTCTACCCTGGTGGAAGAAGCCACCATCTGGATGAGGGGCAAAAAATCCTCGAACATTTTGCGGAACCGGACCACCTCCTTCAACTCTCCTCGAGAAGAATCGCGACTCTTGGAGGTGGTCATTATTTTCTCAGCAGCGGACCGTATTTTTTCCAGGGATTCCTCGGAGTGGTCAAGGTTTGCCGGCAAAGGGAAGGGGGGGGATTGGTCCCTTTGGAAATCCGGTTCCGGCAATAGGGCCAACGCGGCCTGGATATCGGATAAAAGCGATTCGAATTCGCTCAATTTATCTGTGATCTCCTGGGAGAAGACGCCCATGGAAAGTCCGCTATCCTTCAGCAGGGGATCAGATGAGGGCGGAGTTATATGAAAAGACCCGAAGTGATGGAGGTGTTGCACCAAATCCTTGGAAACTCCCTTGGATCCGGCGATCCTTACTCGATGCATGGGGAGGATCATGAACCACCGCCTTTCTTGGTATTGGGTTCACCGGTGACCATTTCAAAAAGCTCGGCGGCCAATTCCTGAACCAGGGCAGTTGGAGTAGAGATTTGGTCGGTCTCTTCCTCTTCGGAGTCGGAAACGTAGTTGTCTTGAACCAAGGTTTGGCGAAGTTCGGCCAGTTCGGACTCTTTCTCTTTGATGAGAACTGCGGCTTTTTCCCGGGCATCGGCGATAATTCCCTTCGCCTTTTCGCTAGCCTCATCCAGGCGGCTTTGCAGCTCACCCTCAATGGCCTTGATCTCTTCCAGAGCTTGGTGCTCTTGATTGTTATTTTCGTTGTCAGCCATTCCTTTGGACCTCCAGCCTTAATAATATAAAGCTATGGGGCAGGAGTTGCAAATTCTTTGGGCAGTGGGTTGGGGGCGGGGAGGGGTGGGATTTAAGATTTTTGATTGTAGATTGTAGATTGAAGGAGTATTTCTTGAAAAAAAACCGATGGCTCTATAGTGGAATATTTGTAACTATTCAGCGTAACTGCGGCATGTGTATGAAATATCATACGCTAGATTTTTAAATACCCTTATGCCATAATGTTCTCAATGGCTATTGAGAACATAAAAATTGAAGAATCAATTGAGTATGTTCGCAAGCTCCT
>JAJDAS010000335.1 GCA_029261755.1 Nitrospinia bacterium | reverse complement strand
AAAATACCGATTCTTTTGAGCCCCCATGTTTTAGCGAAGTGATGGGGGTTCAGGTTAATCCTCAATTCATTTTTTGCAGTGGTGCGCAAAAATGGATGGCCCAGGTAGAGCCAGGCTATGGTCGAGAGGGAAGTTAATAGTATGAGGAAGCTCGATAGTTTGCCAAACTTTTCAATGGCCTCAATCTCACTCACCATTAAAGAACCGAATCCGATGCTGGTGGTGACCACCATTAAGACAACTGGCGGCAACTTCTTTTTAAGAGTTGTCTTGAAATGCTTATATTTAAGCATGCTGAAATAGATATGAAAAACCAGGGAGAGGTTGATGGTAAAAGTGAGGAGTGGCGCAATGGAAGTGACCATGTTCATATTTTGATAGAGTAACTTTAAACTGGCGAGGGTTATGAATGCTGCCAAAAGGCATGGCATAAATAAAATGGTGGCGTTGACAAAACTTCGCGTGATCAAAAGAATGATTAGAAAACTTAGGGCAAACATCGCCGGGAAAATCCTTTCTTTGATAGACTGGGAATACTTGTCCAAAAGAAAGGTAGTGTAGGGAATACCGGCAATTGCCAGTTTTTTATTGGAGGAGCTGAAATAGGTGTGATTTTGAATACGTTCGATCATTTTGAACAGAATTTGCGGATTTTCTTTTTCCATTAAGAGAAATGCCAGAAACCGTTCCCCTTTAAGTTGGATTCCCGGGCTGAGTTTTGAAACTCCTTGGAAACTCTTTTGGAAATTCTTGCGGCTGCTGTAAAAATCTCGCGCTGTCATGAGGTCGACTTGCTCATAAACCGGATCAAGGATGGATTCCAGGGCCTTTTCCATTTCCAAGTAGTCGTCTATCTTTACAGGACCGGAAAACTCAAGTTTAAAGACAATGAACTTCTTCTCTGGGACAAGTTCTTTAAATTGGGTATAGTCGGCCAATCCCTTTTTAGTCAGAAAAAGTGTTTCCGGATTATTTTGCCCTAAGTCAAAGGAGTATAGACCCAGAAGTCCGCCTAAGAGGACCATCAGACAAAGGAGCAAAGGCTTTAATTTCATAGAGATGTACCTGTCACGGTAAATCAGCTAGTTGATAAGTTTGTTATACTAAGCAGAAAAATAAACTGACATTCTAAATCCGAAAGAAAAATTCATACTTTAAGCCTGGTGAAATTACCTTTGTTTTTAAATTTAAAATTTATGCCTTGAGCGAAATTGATCCCCGGTGAACCAACCCCTAATGTATTCAAAATTATTAAGCATCACCTTCAAAGAACCTTTTTCCCGGTTTTTGATTAGATTGTTGTCCACAAACCATCCGGGCCGGAAGAACATTTTGATATTTTCCCAGTTCATGATTCTGTTCAGTTGAGCGGTGGTGAGGTGGTTCGTCTTCACATTACAAGTAAAACCGTAGTACCTACTGAAGTCATCCTTGTTGGTGATAAGATCCATCTTGTCCAGTTTTTCGCGTAGACCGGTGTTGGGATAGGGGGTCAGACACTGCACCATGGCCAGATCAATCTTCAACTTCTTTGCTTCCGCGAATACTTGCTGGATGTCCTCTTTCGTGTCGTCCGGGTTTCCGATGATGAAGCCTCCCATTACGGCGATGCCGTGTTTTCGTAGAGACTCTACGGCCTTGATGGTTTTTTGTGTGATGTCCCCTTTTCCGAAAAATTCGAGGTTTTTTGTTTGCACCGATTCAATGCCGAGAAAGGCCAGTTTGAAGTTTGCCTCTGCCATTTTTTTCGCCAGTTCAGGGTCGCTTGCAATCCCGGAGACGGAGGCCTGAACAAAATACTCCATGGTATTGAGCTTGTTGGCGGCAATGGCTTCACAGATTTTAATGAGACGTGGAACGTCCAGGGTGATGTTGTCGTCCACCAAGAGCACAGCCTCCACCTTATCCGCTTTCAATCGGGACAGATCCTCCACGATCCTCTCAATGGAATGGCACCGATAGGTTCTGCCGTACATTTGGGTGATGGAGCAGAAATTACAATCGATGGTGCATCCCCTGGAGGTTTCCAGGGCGTCCATTTTCTTTTGTAGATAGGTGAAGTTTTGTAATACCCGCTTTTGACGGGCGGGGAAAGGGAGTTTGGCAAGGTCCATCAGTCCCCCCATGGGGTTATGTACAAAATTCTCCTCTGAGTTATAAGAGAGTCCTGGAATTTGGGAAAAATCATCGCCTTTTTCCAAAGCCTCGACCAGGGTTTGAAAGGTCCTTTCTCCCTCGCCCCTGATGAGAAAATCGCATATCAAGCCCTTTTCTTTTCCCAGGGACTCATATTGCATGGTGGCATGGTATCCACCCACCACGATTTTTATTTTGGGGTTATGGGCACGAACAATCCGCATCACCTCCCTGGCGCTGTTGAATTGGAAACTCATGCTACTGATGCCCACTACATCCGGTTCGAACTCCCGCAAATAGTTTTGCAGGTAGGAACGAATCCCTTTATGCACCAGCACAAGATCAACGATTCTCACATCGTGGTTTTCCAGATGGGCGGCGATGGAACAAAGGCCCAGGTTGGGGACCTTGATCATCCTGAAAAAGTTATTTGCCGAATCCGGCATGGCGAGAAGTAGGATGTTCATAAACAAAATAAAGTTCTGGGTTCAAAAACAGGTTCTGGGTTCAGGGTTCAAGGTTTCCCGTCCCTCGTCCCAGCGTAGCGGTCGTCCCACATCCAACGGTCTTTTTGTCCCTCAGTTTTATCGTCCTTCTATTTCTAAAGCACGCAGTGCGCACGGACGAAAACAATCTCCCGGTGCTTAGCCTTCGAGAGTCGGTGAAACTTCTCAGGTTGGCTTTGAAATCAAGAGGATTTTGTGAGCTTGGCCTGGGAGGCTGGGAATAGATTCTTCCCGGAATTTAACTGGATGGATATGGGGCTTTTCCCCCGACAGACAGGATGTCTTGAGGGTTTTGTGCTAAATGGGGGAAAAATGATTTTTTTTTCTGCTGATCTCCAACCGGTTGCTATTGCCGAAATGAAAAAATTTCAAAATAATATTGGACTATTATACAACAACCATGGGATTCCTAGTCAAATTTCCATATTTCATACCAATAACCAAAGATATTTGTCTGTGAGAGATAAATTTTCGTAAAAGGCGACCAATATCTGCCCAGAGAAGAGAATCGTTAAGGTTTGGATTCTCAGGATTTACGCGGAGCCGGGATCACCCAGTCACTTGGCAAAATAGTCTCCTTTTTTTTCTCAAGCTTTTGCCAATTTGAAAGCCGGTCTTTAAACCGGGCCACGACCTTCCTCACGACGCTTCCGCTTATTCCGCTAAAATGCGGCAATCATTTCCTCGCAAGGAAGAACTATGAAGGTTTCTTTGGAGTGGCAACACGGTTGCCACTCCAAAAAAAACACCAGGGCACTTCTAAAAACTAGTTTTTCCCGTGATTTTTTTTATTTTCGGAAATTTGACCTTAGTTTTCTGAAAGTCACCTCAAATTTTCATTCGCTTAACGATTATAGTGTACTGCTGTCCGCTAATAACCTTTCTTTTAC
>JAJDAS010000334.1 GCA_029261755.1 Nitrospinia bacterium | reverse complement strand
ATGGCGTTTGCGGTCATGGCTACGATGGGAATGTTCCGCGCTACGGGTTGCGAGTTGCGAATTGCGGATTTGCCCTTTCCGTCTTCTGCCTTCTGCCTACTGTCCTCTGTTTTTCTGATCTCCCTGGTAGCTTCCAGGCCTCCAAGTACCGGCATCTGCAGGTCCATGAGAACCATGTCATACTTGGACCTCTGCACCGCTTCAACGGCTTTTCTTCCGTTATCGACTACATCCACCTTTATTCCAACTGCCTCAAGAAGCTCTACTGCAATCTGCTGGTTAATGTCATTATCCTCGGCAAGGAGAACCGAGGATCCTCTAATTTTTTCTTCCGCTTCCTCTTTCGCTGTTTCCTTCTTTCCTGCCACCCTGCGGTCTGAAACCTCTTCTCCAAAAACTTCCATGATCGTATTAAATAGCAGAGAGTCGTTTACCGGTTTGATCAAAAAAGCATCCAGCCCTCCATCTTCCGCCTGGCGCATCACTTCTTCCCTGCCGTAAGCAGTGATCAGGACAATTCGAGGGTTATTGGATATTTTTTTACTACTTTTAATGCGATTGGCTGTTTCAATTCCATCCATCCCCGGCATTTTCCAGTCCATCAAAACCAATTGATAAGGATTTTCAGGATCGGCATTTTCCAGTACTTCCAGAGCTTCCTTGCCTGAAGAGACGGTGGTTGTGTTTAAAGAAAATGACTCCAGCGCGTCCATGAAAACAGTACGCGCTACGGCATTGTCGTCAACAACCAGGGCTTTCATTCCTCTCATTTCCTCGGCGGGGAGGCGTCTTTTTTCTTTTTTCTCTTTACTTTTTCCAAACCTGGCTGTAAAGATAAACTCGCTCCCTTTTCCCGGTTCACTCTCCACCCAAATTTCTCCATGCATCATTTCCACCAGTCGTTTGCATATGGTTAATCCCAGACCCGTGCCGCCATATTTCCTCGTTGTGGAAGTATCCGCCTGAGAAAAAGATTGAAATAATTTCCCGATCTGTTCATCAGTTAAGCCGACCCCGGAATCACGAACAGAACACTGAAGAAAAACCTCTTCAGGGTCGTCACGAAGCAGTTTTATAGATACAACGACTTCCCCTTTTTCCGTAAACTTAACAGCGTTATTGCACAGGTTAATAAAAATCTGGCCCAACCTTAGAGGGTCGCCTATTAAGAAGGAGGGCACGTCTTTAGAAACAGAATAGAGAACCTGTAAATTTTTTTCTTGAGCTTTAGCGCTAAGCAAGTTTGCCAAGTTCTCCAGCACACCATCCAATCGGAAGTCCACCTTCTCCATATCTAGTTTGCCCGCTTCGATCTTGGAGAAGTCTAGAATGTCATTAATAATGCCAAGCAGGTTTTTTGCCGAGTTTTCGATTTTGACCACATAATCATGCTGTTTAGGATTGAGATCGGTCTTCAGCGCAAGGTAACTCATCCCCATGATGGCGTTCATAGGAGTTCGGATTTCATGGCTCATGTTAGCGAGAAAGTCGCTCTTTGCCTGGGTGGCGTCTTCCGCCCGTAGTTTGGAGACCCTTAATTTTTCCTCATTTTCCAGAAGCATTTTTTCGCTGCGCTTTATTTCGTAAATATCCATCAAAGTACGAAGGACAGCAGAGATAGACCGGGACGCCTGCTCAATCCAGTTAAGCTTATATTCCGGGAATTTTTCAAAAGCGGCCAATTCCAGGAGTCCGATACACTGGTTGTTGTAAACCAAAGGGTAGACAAAAAGCACTTTGGGAAGGGCGTCCCCTAGTCCGAGGGATACCTTTGCGTATTCGGGAATTTCTTCCATGATGACGGGCCTCATGTCTTTAGCCGCCTGGCCAATAAGCCCTGAACCGGGTTTAAAATAATCAGGTAAATTCTTGCCTTGGGGATAACCGTAACTGGCCACACGTTGGAAAACCCTTTCCCTGTTCAAGACAAAAAAGGCAACTAAAGGGATATTGAGAAAACGGGCAATAAAGCTAACGATATTATTTGCCAATATGGAAATGCGCTCTACGTTCTTCATTCCTTCGTTGAGTTCGTACAAACCTTCATATAACTTTGCCGCAGCTTCAGCTTCCTCTTTTGACCTTTTAAGTTCTTCTGATGATATTGTAAGTTCGGCGGTTCGTTCATCGACGCGTTTTTCCAGGTCCGCATTCGCCATGTTTAAATCACCGATTAGTTTTTTAACGGAAACTTGCATCGTGTTAAAAGACCGGCTCAAGCTCCCTATTTCGTCTTCATTTTCATAGGAAATTTTTGCATCCAGGTTCCCCTTGGCAATGGAGGAAGCCGAATTCTCTAATTCCGTCAAAGGGCGGAAGATAAGATTTTTGGAAACTTTAATGGATCGAAAGGTAATTACCACAATGAGGACCAGCGACAAGAGGATTATCGCGATAATCTGCGATAAAAGCTCCGCCTTATAATTTTCTTTGGAAATGGCGATTTGGATTTTGCCCACCTCCTGTTCTTCATAAAAGATGGCGCTTTCCAGGGAAACGAACCCGGAATTCTTTTGGAAATAAGCGAATTCCTTTTCAGCATATTCCGGTGAAACCTTTTTTGAAGTGATTTCCTCATCCGACTCAACAGCAATGTAGACAATATTGGCGTCCATGGAGAAGGCGGTT
>JAJDAS010000333.1 GCA_029261755.1 Nitrospinia bacterium | reverse complement strand
TGGTATTTAGTATTCCATAAAAGGGCTCCTAATTGGTCTCCATATTGGGTGTGTGATGGAACCCTTTTTATTCTCGTAACTCATTGTAAATTAAGGATTTTAGAGGCGTGGCCTCATCTTAATATACCCATAAAGTAAGTGTGAATTTCCTATGTCCTTCCTCGGCCCAAAAGGGCGCCCTCAAGCAAAGGAATATAATAATAAATGAAATAGAGAAACCTCTAATATAAATTTTCTTGATCACATAAAATCTCTAATAAATCATTTTTGCTGTTTCAATAAAAATAATTTTCCCCAAAAAGCAACCTCCCGCCGCCTTACTTTTTGCCTTGCCTTATAAAACTCAATGACCCATCTTCTTTGGTCCAGCCTTTTATTTTTTTTAATTTGATGGGAAATTCCACATTGCCGCTGGCTCCATCGGCCACCGCATACTGGGGAAAGGTAAGGATAAGGGAGTCGGCTGTCATATAGAAACGTTGATTCTCGTCAATGGAATCAAAGCAATTAACGCTGTCGATGTTATGGAAAATTGCTAATGCTTCGTCAAATGGGTCTAATTTTTTTGGGCAAGATCTATATTGCCCTTTGCTCTTCAACCATATTTTCACCAAATGATCGATTACCTGTTTAAATCCGGGTTTAAAGATATCCTCCAACTTTAAAATACGGGCCGTGTTAAGGTCCACGGCAAATGACTCAATGTAGTCCATGTGGTGCATCATTCCTTGGTTAAACCAACTTAATTCGTAAGTTATTCCCAGGATATTTGGTCCGCAATATTTGACATCATAGGCAATGGTCAATTCATCGTTTTCCTTTTTCCATGAATACATGCTTTCCGAAACATTTTTTAGGAATTTGTTAATTTTATTCTGGTTCATCGCGTTGGGAAGGCCTGAAATTTCCGGGTAATTATACTGGATCCCCATTTTCTCCCCACCGGTCTCTCCCGGTTTTATCAAAACGCCTTTAAGACCGCATGCGGCAATTTCTTTTTTGGAAGAGCTTTTTTCTTTTTCGGCTTTAATATAGGAAATGGATTCAAATATTTCTCTTTCTTGCGAAGATAAAGAGGGGAAGTAGCTTGTTATAAGCTCTCCTGTAAGAATACGGTCCGCTTCAATAAGTTCCATGGCCCGGGCCTTATGGCTCTTGGCCAGCGCATTAAATCCTAATTCTTTACTCAGAACCGTAGCGAGGACCCTAAGGAACAGCTCTTCTCCTTTTCCCTCTTCCATTTTTGAGTCACGGGAAATATTTATCCCTTCATGAATAATTAACAGGGAAAGGTAGGGGTGCCTCGGAAGACCATGGAGGTATTCATTCTCACTCAGAAAAAGGAGGACCCAAAAGCGTTTTTCAAAGTCCGCTTGACTATACTTTATCACTTTTCTTTCGAATTTATCGCCGAGATTTTTTCGGTCCTTTTGAAAGGCCTTGGAAAGCCCAAGGCGATCTTCGTTCAAGAATGACTGTTGCTCCTTTAGCTTTGCTGCAAAGAAAGGAAAAGGGCTGGTGGCGTCGTCTCCCTCGACAAGGGCGCACGCAGAGAATACCATCAAAAAGGCGTATATAATAAAGCGCATGATTTTCCTTTACTTATTTGAAATTTTTCCGCCAATTACCATAAGGCCGCTTGACGTACTTGACCACCATCATACCCGGCAACTATATATTGCCCATTAGGGGTACAATCCAGACAATTAGATTGTGAAGGTTCATCAAGAATGAAGGGATGATCCAATGACAATTCCAAAGGTCTCCCATCATCCCCAACCTCCGCATGAAAAAGCTTTACCTCTCCTGTACTGTAACTGGCTGCAATATAATGATATGCTTCATCCTTGGCTTGAAGTGGATACCATTTCACATCGGAGGGAGATCCAGAACCTAATTGCATCCGACCTTTGTGATCAAAAAGAAGGGGATTTATTTTCATGGGTTTAAATGGCTAAACTGACCTATCGTTAAACAACAGAAATATTCTTAATGCTTTAATAACTGTTTACTATTTTAGGGTTGGCTTGTTGACTAAGGTGATACTAAAAAGGCTAATAGAAAAACACCCTGATTGTTAATAATCCAAATTGTCCGGCAAGCCAATGAGGTGTGCTATTAGCAAAACGTGCATTTCCGGCTGGCTTGGAAGGTTCGCAATACCCTGTACATAGTCCTCGCTAAGGTCCTTTATTTTTTTTGTATATATTTGGTACTCTCTTGATTTTAAAAACCTTATTACAGTCGTTCTTTTATACATGAGGCTCAAAACAAAAGCTTTTAGGAAATCTGCCTCTTTATTCTTTTCCGAGACCTTTTGGCTTTTTAATTCATCGGGCAACAAGCTGTTAAATAGCTTTACGGTTTCTACTTCATTGACTCTGGAATTGATAAATGTATTCATGCTATGCCATATTGGAGTAGGAAGAAAAGAAGGAGCCCACTCTTTAAACGGTACTCCTTCTTTTTCTAAATCTTCAGGCTTATAAATGTATTTTTGAGTGAGGAAATTAGTGTAAAGTCTCAAACAATCTTTTATAGAATATAATGAAATAAGCAAGCTATCAGTTGCTGATTTAGGAATTTTTAAGGCAATATTGTCCCGAATGAGCGATAGTGGCAATAGCTTTTTTTGTGACAGACTCAAATTAAATAATTCAACAATTCTATTATTATTTAACAAATCCACTAGTTCTTGATAATGTTCATCGCTCAGCCCAATATGTTTATAGTCTTTTAACTCATCATATATTTTGTCAATTTTGGCCATAGAAATATTTAAATTTTGAGGTCTTCGAATCCTTCCAACCTTCCATATACAGAATGATGGAACATTGCCAACATCGAATGCTGTTTATTTTTCCCTTTGCGAAAATAGAAAAATAAATCCTGATTATTTTCCGTTAAACCCAATGTCTCATCCAATTCACGATAGGCAAGTAATCCTGCATCGCTGGTTATTTTTGATCCATGAAATTATAGCTTCAATTTCTTGTCAAATTGGCCCCTTAAAGCCTTTCTTTTTTTTTCACCCATTGGGTCCCTCCAATAATGATTGCTATAATTGTCCCAACCCCTTGCTATATGGGTATTTTACATCAATTGCTATCCAAACGAATTGAAATCATATGGGAAATAAGGTGGGTTTAGATTTTCATTCACTTCACTAAATTATCTGGTAATCCCATTAAATGCATTAGCATTAAGGTTTGAAATTCCGAAGATTCAGCTAACTTCCTAATCCATTTAGTTAAACTTCCTTCAAGCGATTTAAGTTTTTTGATGGAGACTTCATATTTTCCTGATGCAATAAATTCGATTATTGTATCTTTTTTATAGAGTATAACTAAGAGTTCCGCTAACAACTTATTAGGAAAAGGGTCAATAATTGGATCAATTTTTTTAGCATGGTATTTTTCTGGTAATAGTTCATTGAACTCAGCAATTAATTCAGGTTGTGAAAATCTGTGTTTTAAAAATGCATAAAAACTTAAAGAAAAAGGTGTTTTTATAGTTCGAGGTGTCCAAGTCTTAAAATTTACGCCATGAATTTCTAAGTCAGATTCTGTGTAAATATTTTTTCTTAAAAATTCTATAAAAGCCTTAAGGAAATCATTGGCAGGATAATCCTCACCTATTAGAACTGTCAACACATTAGGCCATTTATCATTAGCTATCCTGTCTATTAATAAGTCAATAGGGAGTATTTTTCGCTCTAAAATTAATATTTTTTTTAGTTTATAATAATCATCTTTTTCAATTGAATCTATCATTTCATGATAAAGAGGATCACCTGAGTCAATATATTTTAAGTCTTTTGTTTTTTCGAAATATTTATCAAAATTTTCCATTGGTAGCCTCTTGAGTCGATACGATTTCTCCTGTTGTTTCAGAATGTGCTTTTCCATCCATTTACCGCCCGGTTCCCCACTGGTGCCACAATATTTCCAACCACACACCCGTTGTATTCGGGCTCTCACAAAATCGGGCTTGCGGAACTATCATCTTAATCACTATTTGTAACCTTGAAGGAGATATCTATTTCGCAATTTTTATGCAGCCAATATTATTCCAAGTGCAAAATATTTTGTAACGGTTCCATGAAAACCATACCCTATAAATGGGATATATGGATAGCCACACTAAAACCAGCCCTAACATTAAATATAAAATTTGCTTTTTAACGAAATAAAACTGGTCAGGCGCAAAGAACCCAGCAGGGGATCTATAAATGACGGGAGTAAAATTCCAAATGCTTATTAAGCCAAAGGAGGCCAGCAAACTGGCGGATATAATTATCATTTTATTGGGTTTATTTTTCATTTTACGGCTTCGATTTTTTGATCAAAATTAACCCCGCAGTAAGGAAACAATTTAACTTTCTAATCGCATAAACAAACTAATTCTTCCACACAATCCTTATTTCCGCCTCCCGCATCCTGTGTTTCGTCCATCTTTCTTTCGTTCATTGGTCTTTTTGGTTTCGGCTATGCCAAGCTAACGTAAAAAAGGTAAAAAAAAGACAAATGAAAAAAAAGGATTTTGAAAGATTCATTTCATTCCACAACAATTGTTTGTAAACCCGGATTGCCCCCACGCTCTTCCTCAAACATATTCTTCACCACTACAGCAAAATGCTGTTCTCCTTTTGTTGACGATGTGGCAGCAATGGGGATTTTTAACTCATCCCTGCCCTCGAAATCTATGGACAGCATCTTTACCTGACCGCCACCATATACAAAACTCAAACAAGGGGGCAAACACACGAAACAAATATCCCCTGGCTTGTACCCATCCTGGTTTTTAACCGACAGTTCCAGTAGGTCACCCACACCAGCTTGAGAGACCCACCCCTTTTTTTTTTGCAAACCAACTTCTATCCTCACACCTGAAAGAAATCGATCCCAATCTTCCTCTTGGCGGCGCAGAACCTGTACAAGTGCCACTCCTTTACTATCCACTGGGATTTCAATAGAACGCGTCTCTTCCTTTAAAAAAGCTGCGTCGTTTGTTTCCACAAATTTCCCGTTGAGCAGTATTCCAGTGCAGCTATTGGGCTTTGGGAGAATCCCGCCCACTCTGGACATTGCGCTCATCATGCTCAAGCCAGCTATGGAATCAACGGTTGAATACCAACGCCCCTTTTTATCCATTTGATACATAACCCAGTTGGCCGCCCTTATGGCTGTGGCAAGGTGTTTGTCGCCAGCCAGAAATAAGGACGCGGCAGCAAAAGCGGTTTTTGCCCTGGCATTGACTATGGAACTGTTTCTGTCGGAAAAATATTCTCCCTCGGCTTGTAGTTGCTTCAGGACAAAATCCACCGCGTCATTTCTTAAATGAGATGAAGCTCCATTGGACATCACATCAAAGGCGTCTCTGCATGACGCAACTTTTCTTGGAGGCATAACCATGTTGTGAGCCCTCGCTACGTCAGCGGCCATCGCTATTCCTTCCTCGCAAGCGTCCTTTAATTTTGTTCCGAGGGACGAGAACCCTGCCAGAGGCTTTAAGGAACTTGAAAGGTATGTCGCCGCAAGCGCGGAAAAATCGGAATTGATTCCGCCCCTTCCGGGATACATTTTAAATCCCTTTCCAGGCATATACATGGTTTTTTCTCGTTCAATTCCAGCAATAATGATGGCTTCCGCCTTTGTCCGGTCATTTTCATTGTCACCTATATACATGAAAGACGCTGCAACGATTTTTGCCGCTGCTTGTTCACAGCAAAGATGATCGTAGTTGGCCGTTTCCCGAACTGCGGTCTTAAAGGGTTTTTCAATGCCCGGCAAAATTTTCAAGGCAGAAATGCTAGGATCATCCGTTACAGCAATCCTTTCTCCGGGTTTCAGGATTCGTAGGGTCTTGGCTATATATCTGATCTTACCCGGTTCCATAACGGTTGCTTTAGAGGCGTCCTGATTTCCTTCCGGGTCGCTAACAAGGATCTCGTAATTGCCAGGGACAAGGTCGAAAGTAAAATTTGCTTCCCGTTTGGAAACGATTTGATCACGAGAGACGAGCCGATTTTCTTCAAACAGGGGAATCATCTTTCCATCACGCTTCAGCTCAACGGAAAAAATTTCTCTCTCGCAGCCCACATGCGCCTTGCCCACGGCTTTGT
>JAJDAS010000332.1 GCA_029261755.1 Nitrospinia bacterium | reverse complement strand
TTCTGCCCATGGGGCGTTGAGTTATTACGATCCCAAACAAAAGAAGGGGATCCTTAACGGGATTCTGGAGGAGAACGCGTGGGTGGCACTGGCCTTTATAGAAGCATACGGCCATACTCAAAATAAGGAGTACCTGGAAATCGCTGAAAGCCTCATCAAGTTTATTCTTGATAAGCTTCACGATAAAACAGGTGGAGGGTTTTACGAGAGAAACAGCACTTCAAAGGGTTTTTACAAAGAGGACGAAATGTTCCTGAAAGAAAAGCCTTATGAATTCAACGGAATTACCGCCTATATGTTAACTCGATATGATGAAATAGCCGGGAAAAAGGTCTATTCCGAGGAAGCGAAAAAGAGTCTTGGGCTTTTTATTCAAGACGATACCTATACCACCTCTCCTTATTTTCAGAGGGTGGCGCTTTATTTATTGAATCATTGAATGATTGAGTGATTGATCAAACGTTTAAACTAAAAACTTTTTTGGGAGGTGAATGTAATGGAAGAAGAAAAATGCCATGAACATGAAGAAGTGAGAAAGAAAAAAGGCCCGAAAATCTTTTCCCCAACAGAGGAAGAAGTAGTCACCTATGGGGAACAGGAAGAAGAGGAAGAACCGGTGGTTATGACGAAATGTGGAGAGTGTGACAAGGAAATCCCTTACAGTGAGGGTCACGATAATGGCAACTTTTTTGTCTGCAATGATTGCGGATAATAAGGAAGGTACGGTTTGAAGATGATAGAATTACAGTTGAAAAAACAAGAGACTCCCGGTCTGTATTCGGTTTCCCTTGTTTTTGGAAAGGAATGTAAGTCCCAAGGGGAAACGAATCTTAAAGAGGTTTTGGAGTCTCTGCCAACTCAGGGTTCTTCCGGTGCAGGAGAGACCGGGTGGACACAAGCGAAGATGGAAGAACTTGGCCGGAAACTGTACAACTCCATTTTCGACGATGGGCTGAAGAATGCCTTGCAAGGCATTCAGGATTCCCTGGAACCGGACAAAAAACCCGTTTCCCTCCAAATTCGAACCGACCACTTGGAAACGGAGACGCTTCCTTTTGAACTTCTCCACGATGGAGAAAATTTTCTCTCTTCTTCGAACCTACTTATTTCCAGAAGGCCGCTAACTAGTGGTGATGGGCGGGGACCTAAAATTCGGGGCGGAGATACAAAACCCCTTCCTTTTCAGGTCCTTTTCATCATCAGCCGGCCGCAAACCGGTTCCCTCGATCCAGGATTGACCCCTGAAAAAGAAGGCGAGCGGATTTTGAACGGCCTTCACCGTTTCATGCAGGAAGGGAAGTTCGAGGTTGATTTCCTTGCCGATCCCAAACTTTCCGACCTCAAAGGCATATTGGCCTCTTATGAGTACCAGGCTGTCCATTTTGTAGGGCAGGGAGGATACGACGCCGAAAAATCGGAAAGCTTTCTCCTGTTCAAAGGCAAAAAAGTTGGGCAAGCCGAAAGACTTACCGCAGAAGAGATCCGCAAAACCCTTGGTGGGCAAGGCTTTGGCAAGCGTCTTGTCCTCAGCTTAGATTCTCAGCCCACATCCAAACTGTCGTCGTCCTGTGGCTTGAATAACCAATGTACGCCCTTATTCGCTGGAAAACTGTTCAATAGCAGTATAGCGGACCATGTGGCGGTCCTTCCTCTCCCGGTTGCCGGAGAAACTAGAGGTCCCGTTTTGGAGACCTTTTACAGAGGCCTGCTGGAAGGCAAAGGGATGGACCTTGCTTTGAACTCCTGTGGGCCACTCTCGCAAGAAACGGGCGAGAAAGCCGGATCTGTTCCCGTCCTTTATACCAGAGATCTTGGCACACCGCCCAGTGTTCCTGAGTCCACGGAAGCCGCAGATGAAGAAAAATCTCCCGCCATTTTAAATTTGAGCAACCTGCCCGATATTGGAGAAGGCTTTGTTGGTAGAAGCGCGCCTTTGAAAATCCTGGACGACATTATTGAAACCCACAGCAAAAGATGTGCTTTGCTCTATGGACCTGCGGGAGTCGGCAAGAGTTCGCTGGCGGTGAAAGCTGTTTTTGAGGCAAAGGAGAAACTGACAGCGGCCACCTGCATTAAATTTGAAAAACACACCACTTTCCACCAGGTGCTGGATAACCTTGCCAGTTTTATTGATTATGTGCAAAAAGGAGATTTTTTCAGTGGCATCTATACCAAAGCCCTCACTGTCGATCGAAAAGTGGATGAAATCTTCACCGAATTGAGGAGGAAGCCGTATCTGGTTATATTCGACAACTTCGAAACTCAAATTCTGGATGGAAAGATAGCAGATCCGGACCTGGAAAAATTTGTCATCGGTTTTATCAATGTAATTAAACTAAACTCCGTTCTCTTAATAACATCTGAAAAGAAGATCGATTTTGAGAAAAAACTAAAACAACACCTGTATGAAGCCTCCCTGAGCGCTTTCCCTTTAATTGATACCATCTATCACCTGAACTTGTTTAAAGAGTTCCGAAATCTGGAATTGGAAGAGAAGACTGCTATCCACAATATGGCCGGAGGCTATCCTTTCGCCCTTTCCCTTCTGCTTAACTTCATGAAAAAAGAAGGGATTGAGGCCGCGAGCTTTATGAGTGAAGCAAAGGTCTCCGATGAGAAAGAACTGCTGGATTTCCTCCTCTCGGAAATTTACTCCAGGCTTTCAGACGAAGCCAAAAACGTTGCCGATTCCATATGGGTGTTTTATGACGAGGTGATCTTTGATTTTTATGTGGACTTGTTTGAAATGAAGGATAACGAAAAAATCGTGGGTTTGAACAAATCCCTGAAGGAGTTGTCCAGTTGGGGGTTAGTAGCCTCTATTGAAGACTCCTACCAACTCCATCCTTTTGTCAGGTCCTTTCTGAAGGAGAAAAATGCCGAAAAGGAAAAAGACCTCCTGATGAAGGCAGGAATGATTTGTTATAAATTTTCCAAAAACAATCCAGAAGATATTTGGTACCACGTCAAGACATCGGATTATTTTCTGGAGGCGGGGGAAAACCAGCCTGCGTCCGAGGTGGTCTCGGAGATTGTCAATCTGTTGGATTACAAAGGACTTTGGGAGTACGCAATCCATCTTTGCGAAGAATTTATGGAAACCACCGAAGGGAAGATGAAGAAGTTTTATCAAGCTACCCTGGCCAAAACATGCCTGAACCACAACCTCCTTGATGATGCGGAAGAGCATTACAAAAAATTGTTAGAAGATGGGGATGAGCAGGAGAATGCCTACATCTTTCATCAGATGGGCGCCATCGCCGAGATTAAGAAAGAGTTCAAAGAAGCGCTGGAATATTATGAAAAGAGCCTGGAGATCAAAAAGAAGATCGGGGACAAGCTTGGGGAGGCCCAAACTCTTCACCAGATGGGGATCATTCTGGAGCTCAAGGAAGAATATGACTCAGCGAAAAAACATTACCTGGAGAGCCTGAACCTGAAAAAAGAGGCCGGTGATGTGCAAGGACAGTTATTTTCCATGGGACAATTGGGACTTCTTTTTCTTGGAAGGGCCGATTTAAAGGAGTCGCTCAGGTATTCCTTTGAAGCTTTTAAGCTAGCCTGCGACCAGAACATGCCGGAGGGAGAGAAGATCCTGGAACAAATCTACGAGCTGCGGGGATTAGAGGAAGAAGATGCATTCTACGAGGTTCTCAAGGAATTGAAAATGGAGGATGAGTTCGTAGCGAGGATCGGTTATATCTGATGGTTTGTTGGCAGGAAAGCTATTTCCACTATTTTACCAAGCCTAACTTTTGGATTTGCTCGGCAAGTTTTTCCGGTTTGACAGGTTTGGTTAAGTAGGCTTCGCAGCCTTCCATAAAAGCGCTCATGACGCTCTTGGTATCAACCACAGCCGTTAGGATAATAATTTTGACTCCGTCATGGGCGTCCACATGCAACTCCTTTTCTTTCTTACGAATTTCCTGGATGGCTTCCTGACCGTTCATTTCCGGCATCAGCAGGTCCATGATAATCAAGTCATAGGGGTGCCCATCTTCCCACGCCATTCCAAACGCCGCCACCCCTTCGTGGCCGTCAATCACCGTATTGCATTCCCCATAAGGCGCCAGAATTTTCTGTAGCAACAAACGGTTTGGAAAATCGTCTTCCACAATCAAAATTCTCATAGCATATCCGGGTACAGTGCTTATTATGTGAATTGCGCGGGAGCCTTGTGCAAAGATCTAATCTTCAAAATTGTCCCTATTATACTCCCAATCGTTCTCGCTTTTCCAGACATTCGGAATGGAGTTCAAAAGATCTCCTCTCAGGTATTTTGAGAGAGCATTGATGCGAACCGTGTGGGAGGGAATATCTTTGGGATTCAGACGCGAAAATACCGTCAATGCCGCGTCGGGAGAGTAGCCGGCTTTAGCCATCAACTGGACCGCGAAAATATCCGCTGCGATTTCTATCTTCAACCAATTAGGAAAAAAGGGGGCTTCCGATAAAAATCCGAAAGGTATCTCATCTTTTATGCCTTTTTGTTTCAAGTGGGAGACTTCATGGGCAAGAATAAAAGCAAACTCGTCATCGTTATGGACCACTTTCAGCATCCCTTCGGTGAAAACAATTACCCCGTCGGGATAGATATAAGACTCAATATCCTGATACGGTAGTATCTTGATTCGGATAGCGATGCCCGCTGCTCTTTCCACGCGCTTTACAATATCATAATATTCCCTTTCCCACTCCCCTGCCTCGGAAACCCCTAAAACCGGAAAGGAAAAGAGGAAGAAGGTGAAGAAAGTAAACAGTAAATTGCGGTTAGCTAGTAGCTTCATAATGAACGAAACCCCGAGTCTTGTTAAAAAAGAAGAGTTCCATTATATTTTAGTAACTGTGTAGGTTCAAAGTTCCAGCGTTCAACGGGGAACCCTGAACCTTGAACCGGATAACCTTAGCAGTTATATTTTATAATGATCAAGGTTTTCTCCTTTTGGGTTCGGTTTTGGAGAAATTTCGGATGAAAAAAGGCCCTTTCCATCAAAAATCTTCTTTAACCAGGCGAAAGTTCACGAAGAATGTCATCCTGGGCGCGGGCAGCGTCGGGATGGGGTTATTCGCCTACCGCGACCTCCTGGAAGGACATT
>JAJDAS010000331.1 GCA_029261755.1 Nitrospinia bacterium | reverse complement strand
GCCCAGGTATAGAAGCCACCGATTCTTTTATTCTCTCAATTGTTTCTATGCTGAAATGTTGGCCGCAAATATACATGCCGCCAATACTACCAGAATTTGAAGCCCGTGTCCAGAGCAAAAAATGTGGGACATTGTCAGATGGGAATGGGTTGGCTGGAACGTCCATCCACTAAGTTAAGCCCATTCTCATGGGCTACTACAAACGAGCCGGGAAGCATTCCCGCCTCAACTTATTGAGAACTTACGTTCCACTTTTTACACCTCCGCAACAGAATTAGGAAGAGGTTTAGTTATGAGTGAATGTCTTTTTTTGAACTTGATAAGCGCTACTAAATTTAGTAGCATATGGGCATGGGACGAGAAAAAAGAGGTGGGTATTTAATAGATTGGTGGATTGGAGACCATTCGCCTAAACATGTGCATATTTACAAGGAAAAATATGAGTACTCAAACCATAAAATCCGCTGAATACTCCAACAAAAAAAAACAAATTCTTATCAACTACGCATACGGCAAAAAAATAAGCCTCCATTATGGCTCTCTGGGCATCAGGCAAAACATAAAAGAGGTATGGGTGGACAAGGAAACCGGGGGGAAAAGCCTGGGGATGGAGTTAGCCGATGGTTCCGTGGATTACATGCCTTACGACCAACCTTTGGCTATCTCTGGAGACCCGGAATTTATGCTCCAAAACCATATTGAGCGCATCATCGCCAAGATTAAAGAAGAACTTGAAAAAAATAAAATTTCAAAAAAATATCTGGCACGGCAGTTAAAGACTTCGGACAACCAAATCCAGCGGCTCCTCAACCCCGGCATTCTCAATAAAAACCTTTCTCAACTCTACAAAGTTACATCGCTTTTAGGCCTTGAGTTGGAGATGAACCTGAGAAAAGCTGCTTGAAACTAACCAAAAATATTTGAAATTATTGCCACTAAGGCACCAAGGCACGAAGAGATAAAAAGGCACAAGAATAAAAAGATTTAACAACTAATTTAACGGATATCACCAAATTTATTTGAGACGTTAATTTGTGAAATGAGTGAATTCAAGCCTTTCCATTTACTCTTCTCTTGGGCGAATCTGCGGAGCAAAATTCGTGGTTCAATGGCACTATTTTTTTCTTTGTGTCTTTGTGCCTTAGTGGCTGAGTAGTGGTTAATATTTTATCTTTTCAGACGGCTTTTCAATGATTTAATGACCCAATGACTCAATAAGCTTAATCACCCTCACTTGCCCCATCTCTTCCGCACGTTTGCGGGCCTTGTTCAAAAGGCTCTCTGCGCCTTCCTTTTTTCCTTCCGCCGCCGCGATGCGGGATTTTAAAAGGTCCACCTCCGCATAACGAAGGCCGTATTTCATTTCGGTAATCATTTCTTCCGCCCGTTCCACTGCCTCTTTCGCATGCGCAATCCAGTCCTCCGCCCGCCGCTTTTTCTTTCCTCCGTCCTCTGTCGTCTGTCCTCTGGCTTTTTCGTCCTCTGTCGTCTGTCCTCTGCCTTTGTCTTTCTGCATACTGCTTACTGCATACTGCCCACTAAGAAGTAATCCATCCGCCTCATACAAAACCATCCCGCACCGCTCCGCGATCTCCATGGCCTCTTCCAGGTCTTTCCTCGCTGCTTCCAGGTCCGAGCAGCGAAGGAAAAATGCGGCGCGATTTAAAAGGACAATGGGCATATATTGCACTTTTCCAGCCCTTCTCATCCCATCCACAGCCAAATCCAATTCCTTTTTTGCTTCTTCTTTCTTGCCCAGGGCTTCCAGGCTCCGGCCCAGGGTGAGGTGGTCCATGGCCATTTGCATGAGCCAGTTATTCCTTGCCGAAATTTCCAAGCCATACCCTCCCCGGTCCAAGGCTTCCTCCGCCTCCCCTTTCTCCAAAAGTAATGAGCAATAATCTACACCTGCAAGGGTACGGAGCCGGGGTGAATCTTTGTAGTGTTCCGACTGAATCTTTTCCGCTTCTTTGAATGCTTCTAGAGAAGCTTCCAGGTTCCCTAAATGAAAATAGGTCTGACCTGATTTAGATCGGCTGATTACTTGCCTGTGCCTACCATCCGTCTTATCGGCCCACTCGATTCCCTTTTCCGCAACCTCCAGAGCCTCTTCCAGTCCCCTGGTGAAGACAAGGAGGTTCACCAGACTTTCGGCGGAGTTGGAGGCATTGTTCCAGTCTTCCAATTTTTCCGCAATTTTGGTCCGTGCCCGCCGTGGCGCCACGGCCTCCTGCATCCGGCCTAGGGACATGAGGCAGAAGGAGGTTTCGCCTAAAAGCCATCCCTGGTCCGCCTCCGAAAGGCTGGATTGAACCGGACTCTCCCACCCTTCCGGGAAAAAACCGGAAATGGCGGCCAGATCCTGGGCGTATAGGCCGAGTTTTTGGGTGCTGTAATACACACCTCCTCGTTTAATACGCTCCCAGTAAACATCATCCATGGCCGTTTTATACGCCCCGGCCAGGCAGCCGTGGGTCATGGCCCGGTACAAGGGAGCCAACTCCTCCGGGGTATCGGGTTGCTTCTTTTCCGGCAAGTCCCGAAAATAGTCGAATAGCGCTTTATGGGCCTCTTTCCACTTTTCTTCCTCCCCTTCCCGGAAACGCTCCCCGAAAAAGGAGCGCACCAGGGGATGGGTATCCCATTCCTTTCGGTGGAGGGCGTCCGGGGACTCCAAGAGCAGCCCCGCTTCTCTTAGCCTTTTTGTCATATCGTTCCATTGGTCCTTTTTCAGGGCTGCCAGGGGTTTGGCGAAACCGGCCTTTTCAAAGAGAACCTTTCGCTCTCCCTCCCCCATGGGACGGTCGAAGAGCCCCAGCATTTTCAGAAAGAGGATTTCCGGGCTGTCTTTGGGCCAGAGGCTTTCGTAGTGGCTCATCACCCGCTTGGCATGTACTCCCTGCTCTTTTTCCTTGAACAGGCTGGGGATTTGATCCTTTTCACGCAAATCCCCTTCATATTTTTGGGCAATCATCTTGCCCAAAAGCACCAGGGCCAGGGCGTGGCCGCCGAATTCCTCGGAGGTCTTCACCAGTTCATCCCTAAAGTTTTCCGCCCTTTCATATTTTTTGACCCCCAGGCTTTGCAAAAGCTCCGCCCCTTCCTCCGGGGGGAGAGTTTCCAGGTTGGTTTCCCGGTAGGTTTTTCCCTTGTGTTTTTCCAACTCGATGATGGGTTGGCGGGAACTCACTAAAATTAATCCGCCCTTTTCCAGTCCGTTTCTCCCTATGTGCAACAACAGTTGCTTTAGTCCCGTATCCGCCACCCAGCCGTGTTGAATTTCCGGATTGTTTTGCAGGGGCTCGATGCCGTCCAGGACCAGGAGAGACCTTTGTTGGTTCAGGAGGCTAGCCAGTTCCAGTGCCTTGGCGTCCTCGGATGTGGGCAGGTTCCCTTTCCACCCGAAAAAGGGAAATATGGCTTCGTAAAAGGGGGTGGAGTTGGTGGCGGTTTGGTGACTCCCCTGGGAGTAAAAGGACCAGCCGAATACCTTCTTCGCACCCTTATATTTCGGGGCCATGCGGTTGAGCCATTCGTCCGTGATGGCGGACTTCCCCACCCCTCCCGGAGCGATGATGGATACCATGGATATTCGCGGGTCTTCAAAGTAGGTATTTAATTCGTCAAGGCGTTCTTTTCGACCAACCAAGGGTGTGGTAGGGATGGGGAGGTGGGAGAGGTCTGGTATCAAATCGGTCTTTGTTGATTTTTTGTCTGACTTAAACGTGAAATATCCGTCATTAGCCAGTTTATCCAACTGTTGGGAAAATTTAAACTGGAGTTGGTCTATGTTTTCATACTTGGTATAAAAATGACCCAATGCTTTAAGCTTCTTTTGGAAAGCCCAAAGGCTATTCATCTCTTCTTCAATGATGCTATCGTTGATTATTGGGCCAACTTTGAAGTAGGTATAGATAAGTGGCTTGCTTGTGGTTTTAAATTGTCCAAAAGCGGTTTCAAATTCTTCCTCTGTGAATTTCCCCACCTTGTTGAAGAACAACATTACAAATATGTCGCATTGCTTGATGGCTTTGTTGTACTCGTCTTGAAGCCGGGTTTGGGAAAGGGTGTCGAGAAAGTCTTCCCAAATTATCAACTCGATGAATGCGCCTTTGCCAATCCATTCCTTGTTTTTGCGATTGATGAAAAGCTCGAATTGTTCGCGGTCGGTTTTTAGTTCGGAGGACGACGCCAGAAATATTTTTATTTTTTCCATGCTTTTAAAGTCTCCATACAAACAAAAAAAAGAAAAATAATTTTAACGCAGAGGCGCAGAGAACGCAGAGGAAAACAAATAAAATAATTGTTCAAAAAGAGCTAAAGAGAAAGGCAAAAGAACATTTGCCACTTCTTTTCTCTAAGGAATACAGGAACACAGGAAATTAAACCTTTTTCTTCCTGCCTTTCCTGCTTTCCTTTAAGGCACTTCCAAAAACTCTCTTTACATCCCCCTAACCCCCTTTACTAAGGGGGAATTAG
>JAJDAS010000330.1 GCA_029261755.1 Nitrospinia bacterium | reverse complement strand
TTTTCCCCGAAGTAATAGAGCCGCAAGCAAGAAAAGACCTCGCTGAGGGTAAATTCCGACGAGCTATCGAAGGTTTCAAATCACTCCGTAAAAGAGAGCCGGACAAGTTTACCTCGGAATTGATCGAATCTTATCATGGCTTGGCCGGCCAGATGGTAGAAAAGGGCATGCTTCAGGAAGCGGAAGAGCTTGTGGGTTATATTGAAAAAATTGGCGGTAAGTCCCAAGGCGCCGCCCTGCTGGGAGTCAATATTGCTTTAAAGGCAAAGGATTTTGAAAAGGCTGGAGAACTAATATCAAACTTGCTCGCCCAAGGAAAAGAGCTTTCCGATTTGGACAAGTCTCTTAATATTGCGGATGTAATGGTATTGAGTTTCAAGGATTTTCCCCCGATTCGGGACTCTCACCCGGAAATATATCATGGCGCCGTGTCCATACGCGCAAGCCTGGCGAAAATAAGCGATGGAAAATACGAAGAAGCATGGGAAGAGATGCGGGGCCTGAGTATCCAATCCCCCTTTTCTTCATGGAAACTCTTCATTAAAGGTCTTATCGCTTTTTACCGGAAAGAGGATGAAAAAGCCGCCGCCGCTTTTCAGCGCCTGCCACAGGATGGGCCTTTTGGAGAGATGGTGGAGGCATTTTTATTTCTTGTTGACGCCCCTCTTCCCGCCAAAAAGAGACTGGGCGAGGACGTATTGCAGCTATCCTGCTTTTTGGTCGGACGCAGGGACCTGTCTACAATTTTGCCCAGGGCCGATTATCTTTGGAGCGTGGGGCGCCATTCGGATTCTTACCAGCATGTTTTTTCTTCGCTGGAAGCTTTTCCTTCCGATGGTCCGGGTTTGGAGGGCGCACTGACACGTTTCTACTTCAATTCCGCTTTTGAACTCTCGGAAAAATATGCGGAAAGGTACCTTTTGAGGGGGCTGGACAAAATAAAATCGAAGGCGGCAAAAAGGATTCATAAGCTTTTTCTCCATAAGGCCAAGGCCTTGTATTTTGAGTTAGACCCCGATGAGTGGAAGCGTTGCGCCAAGGAATGGGAGAACTTTTTAGATCTCCACAAAACGATTTACGGAGTCAACACCAGGCTGGAGGCGTTGGTCTGTTCTCATATTGGAGCCCTTTTAAGTCAGGAGGAGATGGAAGATCCCTTGTTATCTTTGTTGGATTTTTCTTCCAAAAAGCAAACCTTGAGAGACGCCAAGCTGGCGGAGAAATATCTAAAAAAGAGTGTGGACCTTTTTCCCGAGGACCAGACGGCTTACCTGAACCTTTTAACGGTCTATGAAAAAACCGAAAATAAATCCAAGGTTAACAAACTTCTGGATCAGTTGATTCTTCTGTTTCCTGACGATAAAAACATTCTGGTCCGCACCGGAACGGGCTGTATTGTGCGGAAGGCGTATGTGAAAGGGGTAAAATACCTGGAAGAGGCCCGGAAACTGGACCCCCTGGACAGCTCCGTGAAGGAGCAGTTGGCTTTAGCTTACCTGAATGCCGCCCGGCATTATTTTGAAAAAGGGCAGGATAAAAAGGGAAGAGATATTTATGAAAGGGCCCTGGAAAACGGCCTTGAAAACTCGGAGGATTTTAACAGGGACCATGCATATATTTACGCCCGTTGGGCGGCCCTGGAATATGGAACAATCAATAATAAAGTGGCGGAAGAAAAGGCGGCCCTGGCCCGCTCCAAAGCCGTAAACCCTCTTTCCCTTCTGTACTTTTCTTTTCTCATCATGAAACATTACGCGACACCGGAACGGTTCATCGGTGAAATAGAAAAGGAGCTAAAAGGTGAATTGAATAAACCGGAACCCAAAAAGGCGGTAGCCCTGATCCAAGTCTTCAATTATATCAAGATTACAGGAATGTGGCTGGTAGCGGAGAAAATCAAGTTGATTAAATTCGCTAATAAGGCCGCCAAGAAACCATGTAACAGGGAAGATGCCATTACGATATGCGATTTTTCCATTGCGGAAGAGCCTGGGAGCTATACCATTGCTGAAAAATACATTAAAAAAATGCTAAAGGAAGACCCCGAAGATCCCCGGTTTCTATTTTTAAGGTTCAAGCTCGAGAAACTCAAATGGAGAGGCTCCCCGGAAAAAGAAGACCTGTCCAAACTAAAGAAAATTCTGGAGATTGCGGAGAAAAGGAACGACAAGAATCTATCTAAAGAGGTAAGAAAGTTTATCAATGAAATGGAGGAGATTTTAAAAGCTGGCGACATGTTTGGTTCAGGGTCTCCATTTGGTGGTTTTGAAGAGGAGGACTTCGAAGATGAGGACTATGATGATGAGGATTTTGCTGACATGCCTTGTCAGTGCCCGAAATGTCGGGGGAAGAGAGGAAAAATGGAAGATCCCATGGCAATATTAAACTTTCTTGAAGAACTTATGCCGAAGAAAAGGGGCAAGAAAAAGAGGAAAAACCCCTGGTTTTGAACTTTTTAACTAAACCAATTGTTTTTTTAGGGAAAAATATTGGAAATTGGAAATTTTAGATTGGAAATTTAAAATTTAGAATATACAATTTCCAATTTAGAATTGCTTTGAGAAATTTCTCACGTGAATGGTTGCAAAATGATTAATACTCAGGAGGAAGCATGACCCCTTATGAAATACTGGGAGTGGATCCCCATTCGGATGACAAGGCCATCCGCAAGGCATATTTGGAACTGCTCAAACAGTTTCCCCCGGACCGTTCGCCAGACAGATTCAAGGAAATATCCGGGGCCTATGAAGAAATAAAAGACGAAAAAAAGCGTTTGAAAAACTACCTCTTTGACAAGAAAACCCCTGTTGACCGCCCGATGGACGCCCTATTGCTCGAAATGCGAAGGAATGCTGAAAGAAAGCCGCCGTCCTTTGAACAACTAAAGGAGTTGCTAAGAAATGCTGAATGAAAAAATCGAATTAGAGGAAGATTCCACCTTTTCTCGCTTTTCCGAAAAAATAAGCCCCCCTCTTCAGGAAAACGATTCGGATTGCCAGGAAACTTTGGATGCCCTTTCGGAATGGAAGGAATCCCTTGAGAAAGACTTTAAAATATGGCTAGAAGAGTTGTCTGAAATCCCGGCCGTCCAGCCTCAATCCGAAGAGCCGGACCTTTACTCTTTTTACCGGGAACTCTACGCGTTGAGAAATGAGGTGAGAAAGGGAGGCCGGAGGAATCAGGAAGTGCTAGGACGTTTTGGAGACAGCCTTT
>JAJDAS010000329.1 GCA_029261755.1 Nitrospinia bacterium | reverse complement strand
GATAACGACCAGGACGGAATTTCTGATGAAAAAGATGGAGCGCCCGATTCAGCTGAAAATATAAACGGTTATAAAGATGAGGATGGCATCCCGGATGAACTACCTAAGCGGATGATTCTAAAGGGGGTCAACTTTTTACCTGCCAGTACGGATTTTTCAAAGGGCGCCGCAAATGTCCTAAAAAAAACAGGCAAAATCCTTAAGTTGAATCAGGAACTTGTCGTAAGAATAGAAGGCCATGCCTCCAGTGATGGTGATGATGAGTCCAACTTAGAGCTTTCCCAAAGACGCGCTCAAATGGTGAAGGATTTTTTGGTATGGAAGCATCTCATTCATCCTAATCGGATTGAGGCTGTTGGACTTGGGGAGGCCAAACCCATAGCGAGCAATGACACGGAAGAAGGGCGAGCTAAAAACAGAAGGATTGAGTTGGTTATTATTAGCAGCAGCGAAAAAAGGTAAATTGATGCCCAGCTAGTAATATTCTAACATTTGCCCGTATTTTTGAGTATGTGTCAGTTGATTGGCGTTTTTTTTAAGGGAAGTGGTTTGAAGAGAGTTTTTATATTAATAGCTGTATAATACCTGAGTTTAAATAGAGATAGAAAAAAGCCTTTAAAAACGGTGTGTTAGGATCTTTCTGATTACGCCGTTTTTTTTGGATGCGGGATGGGACTAGTGTTGCGAAAATAATAAGGTGAGTTACGGTACAGAATTTGCTAGTAAGTAGTTGGAACATAAGTTGTTGGCTTAATTTTGACACTATGTTGTTACTGCTAAATTATTGCCGACCCCATTTATTTTTTGAAGCTCTATAAAATCCAAAGAATTCTTAGCAAAAAATAACAGGCCACTCATGGAAAACGAAACAACCCAAGAAGAAGATCAAAAAGAAGAACAAACTACTTCTAATCAAAGTAGGGAAATTGGAGCGCTTTCTCCTGGTATCATCTCAATGTTAATGAAGAATAGAGGGGAACGTAATTCCATGGAGGGTAATATTATCGGCGCTGCTGCTGATGGGAAAGAGGTGAAAACGATTTTAGTTTCAAGTAACAATCATTCCGAAGGAAAAACCATGGCCGCAGTCAGCATGGCTTACACCCTGAGCGCTGATGCCAATGCAAAGGTCCTGCTGATTGATGGGAATCTTCATTCTCCAAAGATCCATGAGCACTTCAATATTGGCGCACAGCCAGGACTAGCGGATTTGATGGTTACAGATATTAAAAATAGTGACGTGGTAAGAAGAACTGAAGATAAAAACCTCTTCATTATGCCCAGTGGAATGGAAGTTGAAAATTCTCTGGATGTGTTTAGATCGAAAAAGTTCAAGGCAAAATTGGATTTCTTCAAGAAAAAATTTGATTATATCATCCTTGACGGCCACTCGGTGGGAGCTTCTTCAGACTCCACTACCATAGCGAAATATTTTGATGGAACAATTCTGGTTGTGGAATGTGAAAAGACCAGGTTTGAAGTTGTGGAAGAGGCCAAAAAAAAGATTAATCAGGTTGGTGGACTTCTTATAGGTATTGTGCTGAACAAAAGGAAATTTTATATACCCAGGGCTCTATATGGGTGGGTATGAGTAAACCGTTACGAAAGCTTACATTGACTATGTTTAACATTTTTCGAAAATATCTAATCCTAAGTTTATTTTGTGCTGTGTCATTGCCGTTATTGGGTTGTGGGATGGTCCAAAGGACCATTGGGAGTGAACACCAAAGCGCCCTGGAAGAAATCCCCATAGGAGCCGAGGTCTCCATGGGAACCACCAGTTTTTCACATGGATTGAATCAGGGCACCTTCGATGACTTCCCGGAGTACAAAATCCATCCTGGCGATGAACTAGATGTACTATTCGCCTTGGATACGTTTCAAACCGAAGGGCATTTCAAAGTGGCGCCGGATCATACCGTAGCCATTAAGTTTGTGTCGTCTCCTGATTTAGACGTGGAACAAAAAGTACGCCCGGATGGAACCAGTTCGCTCCCCTATATAGGAAACTACAAAGTTGTAGAGAAAACTTTAATTGATATCAAAAAAGAGTTGGAAGATCGGTACAAGAATGTCTTTATCGAGCCGGAGCTTTATGTTACCGTTCCTGAATTTAGATTAAGAATTACTGAATTGAAAACGGATCTTCACACAGCGCCAAGAGGTTTGAGTAGGCTGGCCACCGTAAGGCCTGACGGCTATTGTACCTTTCCCATGGTTGACGATATAAAAGTATCCGGCAGAACAGTTCCCGACGTGAATGAAGAATTAAATGAATATTACGATAAGGCAATTAAGGGAATGAAGTGCAACCTTTTTTTGCAAAAAGGATCCGGGTTTCAGGTCTATGTGGTGGGTCATGTAAAATTAGCAAACGCTTATCAAATTACAAAACCCATTACAGTAGTTCAGGCGCTCACCCTTGCGGGAAGTTTTCTTCCCGGCGCCGAGCTTAGCAGTATTATTGTTGTTAGAAAGAAAAAAGGGGAAAAGAAAATGATTGCCACCAGGCTTGATATTGCAAGCAACCTCTCTCTAAGGTGTGGTTTCAAGTTTTTTTACTTGCAACCGGATGACATCGTTTATGTTCCAAGGACCTGGATAGATGAAACCGCAGAAGTGATGCGTGATGTCGCGGATATTTTCCTATTCAACGGTTGG
>JAJDAS010000328.1 GCA_029261755.1 Nitrospinia bacterium | reverse complement strand
ATTAGCAAGGATTTTTCCTCTTTAGACCATGACCTTTCCTTTAATATGAAAAATCCCATAAAAATCGCCCCCAGCATTTTGACTTTGGAATACCACAGTAAACCCGCCATTTTTCACGCTATTCAACAAGTAAGGAATGCTGATTTTATCCACTTCGACGTCATGGACGGCCTTTTCGTGGATAATAAAACCTTTGGCCCTGACCTTGTCCAGAGTATTGAAACCAACGGATTGATAAAGGACGTTCACTTAATGGTTGCTGCTCCCGAAGAAAAAGTGGGCGATTTCATTGAGGCTGGCGCAGGAATCATCTCCTTCCATGTGGAAGCGTCCCGTTTTCCCAAAAAACTAATTACCCACCTTAAAAACCATGGAGTAAAAGCCGGACTGGCTTTGAATCCTGAGACCCCCTTAAAAAAAATCAAACCTTTTTTGGATTATGTGGACTTGGTTCTGATCATGACGGTGCCCCCGGGCCGTGGGGGACAGAATTTCCAAAGGCCCGTTTTGGAGAAAATAAGAAACCTGAGAAAGATGAAGCCAAGCCTGGATCTGGAAGTGGATGGAGGAATCAATGAGGGGACCGCCCGTGATGTTGTTGAGGCAGGGGCGAATATTCTCGTTTCAGGAAGCTATATCTTTAGCCATCCGAAACCAAAAGAGGCGGTGGATATTCTTAGAAACGCTTAGGGGAACTTATGGCTAAATTTTATAAATTTTTCCGCCGATTGTTTCTTTTGAACGTATAAAAAGTAAAAAGGCATAAACTGTTAAGGTTTTTAGTTTTTTTCGTGATCATCTTTGTATCTTAGTTAAACGCCAGTTCACTTTAATCACTTCAGTACTTATGAAAATCACCCCCCTTCTTTTTGATCAAAAAGGCCGGATGCAATTAGGGTCTGACTATCCCACAGATGTTAAATGGCACCCTCTTTATGCCGAGGATGAGGCATATCATTATATTGCCGCAAGTTATAGAACCGGGGAGGTGAAACTTTTTCATGTGGAGGTTGGTAATGATGGCATACCAAAAGGGTTGTCTTTGGATCATACCTTTATCCTTGAAAAACCTTCTCAATGCAATTGCTTTGATTGGAGTCCTAATGGACAGTATATTGTTGCTGGATATAATGATGGCGAACTCCGTTTGTTTGATATTTGGAAAAATCAACAGGTAAAAGACTTTGACGGCAAGGGGCATACTCAGCCTGTAAATTCCGTCCATTTCAGCCCAAATGGCAAGTATGTTGCTTCTGGGGCCAATGATAAAACTATTCGCCTGTGGGAAACAATAAGGGGTTGCCCTGCGTCGTGCTTTGACGGCAAAGGGCATACTTCTGACGTAAAATCCGTCCATTTCAGCTCGGATGGCAGGTATATTGTTTCAGCATCTCACGGAACTATTCGGCTGTGGGAAGCGAAAACCGGAATGACCGTCTCAGGCTTTGATGGCAAGCATACGACATGGGTAGACTCCGCCAAATTCAGCCCGGATGGCAGCTGTATTGTTTCAGCGTCTCACGGAACTATTCAACTGTGGGAAGCAAAAACTGGAAAACCAATTCTCAGTTTTTACTGCAATGGGCCTATTTATCATAATAACTCCGTCCATTTCAGCCCTGATGGCAAGTATATTGTTTCTGGGGCTGGTGACAGTCATTCTTTGGATGTTACTATTCGCTTTTGGGAGGCAGGGACGGGACGTCCTGTGTCAGGCTTTGACGGCAAAGGGCATACTGACATAGTAACCTCCTTTCAAATTAGTCCTGATGGCAAGTATATTGTTTCTGGGTCCGTCGATAAAACTATTCGTCTGTGGGAGGCAGATACGGGCCGACCCGTGTTCTGTTTTGGTGCCAGCGAGCATAAGGGGCATACTGATAGAGTTTTATCTGTCCAATTCAGCCCTGATGGCAGGTATTTTGTTTCTGGGTCTTGGGATAAAACTATTCGTCTATGGGACGCTAAGGCAGGAAATTCTATTCTTGGTTTTGACGGCAGAGGGCATACTGGCCCTGTATTTTGTGTCCGTTTCAGTTCAGATGGAAAGTATATTGTTTCGAGTGCTGGGGATCCACCTATCCGCCTGTGGGAGGCAGACACAGGCCGTCCTTTATTGGAATTTGACGGCAGGGGGCCTGTCTGTTTCAGCCCGGATGGGAAATATACTGTTTCTATCGCTGATAGAACTATTCGTTTGTGGGAAACAGTGACGGGCCGCCCTGTACCTGACTTTGACGGCAGGGGGCACACTGGTTCTGTAGGTTCCGTTAGTTTCAGTCCTGATGGAAAATATATCGTTTCTGGGGATGACGATAAAACTCTTCGTCTGTGGGAGGCAACTACGGGTCGACTTGTACCTGACTTTGACGGCAAGGGGCAGGCTGGTTTTGTAAATTCCGTTAGTTTCAGTCCTGATGGAAAATATATTGTTTCTGCTGGAGCATATGAAAAAACTCTTCGTTTGTGGGGGGCAGCTAACGGCCGCCCAGTGTCAGGCTTTGACGGCAAAGGGCATAGTAGCGCTGTGCCCTCTGTCCAATTCAGCCCGAATGGCAGGTATATTGTTTCTGGGTCCGATGATAAAACTATTCGCCTGTGGGAAGCAGGGACGGGTCGTCCTGTGTCGGGCTTTAATGGCAAGGGGCATACTACCTATGTACACTCTGTCCAATTTAGCCCCGATGGCAAGTATGTTGTTGCCGGGTCTTGGGATACAAATATTAGTCTGTGGAGCCTGGAACGAGCCCTCGGCCCCACCTGGTTCAAAGAATTTCTTGCTACCCCCCTTGTCCTCACTGGCATCTGGTTTCCTGAAGACACCCTGGAATATCTCCAGGAAACCAAACAAGGAACCATCGTTCCAAACCGTCCCCTTGCCCGATGCGGAGAATGCGGCTTTTTCTTTCCTGTGGAAGACAATATGTTAGGTAAAGACATTGGCTGCCCGAATAAAATCGGAAAGACCAAAAGATGTAATAGGTTGGTGAAGCTCAATGAGTTTACGACTGGGAAGGAAAGATAAAGGCAGAAGACGGTGGACAGAAGACAGAATAAAAAGATTTTCCGCCTATTGTTTGCTTGAAACGTATAAGATGTAAAGGAACATTGTTTTTCCTTTATATTCGATTCCTTTTTTTTGTGCTTAAACTTTAGTTCGCTATAGCCTCTTAATTATCATGAAAATCAACCCAATGCTTTTTGATCATAAAGGCCGGATGCAATTAGGGTCTGGTTATCCCACAGATGTCAAATGGCACCCTCTTTATGCCGAGGATGAGGCATATCATTATATTGCCGCAAGTTACAACACAGGAGAAGTAAAACTTTTTCATGTGGAGGTTGGTAATGATGGTATACCAAAAAGCTTGTCTGTAGACCATACTTTTACTCTTGCCGAACCTTCTATATGTAATTGCCTGGACTGGAGCCCTGATGGGCATTACATAGTGGGTGGGTTTAGTTATAGATATGAACGTTTGCATCTTTTTGACATCTATACCAATCAGCAGATGGATAGTTTTAATGTGAAGCAGCATATTAATTCTGTGCGTAATGTTTCTTTCAGTTCAGATGGCAAAACCATCTTTTACTGCTTAAATAAAGGTGAAATCCATATTTGTGACTCAAGGAAGGGAAAACCTGTTATTAATTTCAATAGTGATAATCACGGCGCTGGCTTCAATGGTTTTTCCGTCCACCCTGATGATTCTAAAATTGTGACAGTACATCCATGGGATCATAATCTCCATCTTTGGGATGCTAAAACTGGAAAGCGAATACCTGGTTTTGATGGTAAAGGACACACTGGTTCAGTGTTTTCAGCTACATTTAGTCCCGATGGTCAAATAATAGCGTCTGCTTCGTATAGTGATTCCTCCTTACGCCTTTGGGAATCCCAAAAGGGAACACAATTATTACATTTCGAAGTAGATGAGAGTGAAAGGTTTTTTTTTGGACATGGGGCTGGACCTACTGCGCTCAGTTTTAGTTCAGATTGTCGCTTTATCGTTTTTGGAGCTGATTTTAATTTGAGAATTTTGGATGTAGAGAAAGGTGATCTTGTACCTGATTTTGATGGTAAAGGGAGTTCCAAACATATTCAGCATGTTTCTTTTTGCCCAGAAGGTAAGATCATTGCATCTGGGGTTTCAGATGGCACTCTCCAACTCTGGGATGGTCAAAAGGGCAGATCTCTTGCTACCTTTGGAACAAAGAAAGAGGAAAATTTAATTTGTCTTTTTAATTTAAAAAATGGCGCAACTATCATTAAAAATTTACCAGAACGCGCATCTTTATTGAATTTAGTAGTTTTTCCTGACAACCGACGGATACTGTACTCATCACATAATAGAACCCTTATGTTATGGGATTCAAAAACTGGTAAGATAATACATGATTTTGACCTTATCGAGTATTCTGGAAACATTACAATATTTTCCATAAGTCCAGATTTGCAAACTTTCGCCACACAAGCGCCCGATGGCAATAGGTTGCGGCTTTGGAATATTCAAAAGGGGGTATCCTTAAGAGATTTTAACGGCCAGGGACATACTAATCGTATAGATTCAATATGCTTCAGCCCTGATGGCAAAACTATTGTAACTGGATCTGATGATAGTACCGTTAGGCTTTGGGATGCTAATACCGGAAACCCTATCAAAGATTTTAATGGAAAGGGACATGAATCATTTAACCATTCTGTATCATTTAGCCCAGATGGAAAAACCATCGCTTCTTCATCACTTAGCTCTAAATCATCGAATCATGGTTTGATTTTAAGGGATGCTATATATGGAAAAAAAACAATACATTTTGGAAAGAGAAAATATAATAACTACGGATTTGAAAACATCAGCTATAGCCCGGATGGCCAAATGGTTGCAGCAAGTTTGGATAAGTGCTTTTTGAGTATTTTCGATGTTAAAACTGGAGAAATTATAGTTAATATTCCTATTCTTCCTGGTCCATTTTCATTCAGTCTTGATGGTCGGTGCATTATTCACGGAAAATGTTTTTTAAGTACCATTATTTTGAAGCCTAATTTAATTATAAATTTAGAAAAAGTTCTTGGAAGTAACTGGCTAAAAGAACATCTTTCCACTCCCCTCATCCTAACCGGCGTTTGGTTCCCGAAAGGCACCCTGGAGTACCTCCAGGAATCCAAGCAAGGAACCATCGTCCCAAACCGTCCTTTAGCGCGTTGTGGAGAGTGCGGTCTCTTTTTTCCTGTGGAAGACAACATGCTTGGGAAGGACATTGGCTGCCCGAATAAAATCGGAAAGGTCAAAAGATGTAATAGGTTGGTGAAGCTCAATGAGTTTACGGCTGGGAATGAAAGATAAAAGCAGAAGACGGCGGACAGAAGGCAGGATAGAAAGATTTTCCGCCAAAGATTGTTTTTAAACGTATTAGAAGTAAAAAGCCGCATTTCCCCATGATTTTCGATTCTGTTCTTAAACTTTAGTTCACTTAAGGCACTTAAAACCATGAAAATCAACCCCCTTCTTTTTGATCAAAAAGGCCGAATGCAATTAGGTTCCGGCTATCCAGCGGACGTTAAATGGCATCCTTTGTATGCGGAGGATGAAGCCTATCATTATATCGCCGCAAGTTACAACACAGGAGAAGTAAAACTTTTTCATGTGAAGGTTG
>JAJDAS010000327.1 GCA_029261755.1 Nitrospinia bacterium | reverse complement strand
TTTGATGGCCCAAAATAATTTTAATAAAAAATATTCCATAGTTTATGCCGGGAGTCTTGAAGTTTGGTATGACACCCATGCGATGGCTTTTTTTTTCAAGCAAATTCTTGATTCAAACCGGGAAAAAAAAATTCTTGTACTCACTAAATGTGATTCCACACGCCTGATTGATGTGCTGAAAACGTTAGAGGTTGATTTAGACCGTGTTGACTTCGATAGCTGTCATCATTCGGAAATTCCAGCTAAATTGATAACCGCAGACGCAGGATTTCTTATTTTAGATCGTTGTTTTTCTAGAATAGGTACTTTTTCCACAAAAATTGCAGAATTTCTTGCATTAGGAATGCCGGTAGTGATGAATACCGGTATTGGCGATTGTGACCACATCATAGGGGAGAACAAAACAGGAATATTAATTGATGAGATTAACCCGAAAAGCCATCAAAAGACAATTGAAGAGTTAAATACCTTGCTTGCAGATTCGGAAACGCATAACCGGTGTCTTGATACAGCAAAACAATATCTTTCTTTAGATAAAGGCATCAGGTTTTATGAAGAAGTTTACTCCAAAATGTAATTTTAGCATTAAAAAGATAATAATTGATGGTAACAAACGAAAATTTAGTTCATAAAGAAAACATTGATTGCCCAATCTGTAATTCAAACAAAACAAGGAACTTGGGCATTAGGGGAAATAGAGAATACTTTGGCGCGGATACAACAAAAGAAAACCATATATTTACTAATGTTGTTCAATGCATGACATGTGATTTTATATACACCAATCCAATGATAAGAGGGTTGGAGTCTTTGGAGAATGATCATTATAATAACCCTGATGAGTATTCCGCTGTTGAAGAAGATAACCCAACAAAAATGTTTAGGAAAAGGCTTACCTTTCTTACGAAATATAAAAAAACCGGCCGTGTGTTGGATGTAGGTTCTGGGAAAGGAGAATTTTTGTTTGAAGCCGTCAAGGGTAATTGGGAGGCGGTTGGGATCGAACCTTCAGAAGAATTTTGTGAGTTTGCCCAAAAAAAATATAAAGTGAAGATGTTTCATGGCTCACTGGAGGAAAACAATGAAATAGAGAAATCTTATTTTGACGTTGTTACAATGAATCATGTTTTGGAACATGTGGAGCGTCCCCAAGAACTTTTAAACCTGATCTCATGTTATCTTGCTGAAGGCGGGATGATTTTTATTGAAGTGCCCAATGCTGATTCCTATTTTTTACGCATAATTGACATCTACTTTAAGTTTAAAAAGCTAAATTGGTCGAGTAGACTATCCCCGTTACACCCCCCTTTTCATAAATACGGTTATACAAAACAATCAATAAAATACCTTTTGGACAAGTGTGGCTACAAGGTTGTAGCAATAAAAACGTTCATCGGTAAAGATAGAGGATATAAAAAGAAAAAGGAGGGTTCGATTATAGAGGCGCTTTTGAGAGATCTGGTTTCTACAGTGATTAATTTATTAGGAAATAGAGAATTACTTTGTGTTATAGCAAAACCGATTAATTATTCACAGTCTCGATAAAGAATTCAAACAAATATTTTAGTATCTGGAGAATTTATTTTGCTTCCGGCCATGAAGAGCTATGAGGCTGTTGGCAAGTGCTATGGAAACTAAACAGACAACTAGATTTAGGGATGTAAATATTGAATTGACCAATGTATGTAATTTTGATTGTATCTTTTGCCCAAACGATATAATGACTAGAAAAAAAGGATTTATGGGTTTTGATGTTGCTAAGCAAATTATTGATGATTTGTCGGCGAACAAAATAACTAATTTGATTAATTTTTATTTGATGGGAGAGTCTTTATTACATCCTGATGTTTTTAAAATATTTGACTATGCATTTGAAAAAGATTTTTTTATAAAACTTAACACAAATGCCAGTCTTCTAAGCGAAGAGATGGCCGCTAAATTATTGTCTTATCCCAAACTAGAAATATTTATTAGTTACCATACCCCTAACAAAGAATCATTTGAAAAATACAGGAATTCAGGGAAAATAAGTTTTGAAGAGTGGGAAGAAATTATTAAAAAGTTGTTAGAAATTAAAAGCAAATACAATTATTCAACGCCTATAACAATTTTGCTCCTTAAAACTCCTTCCAAATTTTCTGATGAAATTAGAGGAAATATTGAACTTGTATCAAGCAATAAAGAAGCTAAATGCGTCATCAACAATTGGAAACAGTATGCCAAAAAGTTGGATGGTAGGGAAGTCATATCTGAGGAGAAGGATGATTTTGTATCAAAATTAATAAAATCTCCCGTTAAAAGGATTTTATTTTTTTTAAACAGGCTTAATTATTCTGAAAGCATCATGCCTGGGGTTAATATTACAGTAATAAAAGTCCACAGTTGGTCTAATTCTGCCAAGGAGAATAGCGAAAGTAAACTTCGTCGGGCAATATTTGGAAGTTGCGAAGCTCTGAGGGAAACAGTATCGGTGTTATGGAATGGGGATATTACTCTATGCTGCGCTGATTATAATGGTGAATTAGTTCAAGGCAACATTAGTGAGCAATCAATCTCAGATTTTTTGAAAAGCGACAAAGCAATGAAAATAATTAATTCCTTTAAAAGAAATAGGTTGCCGTTTGAAAAATGCAAGGAGTGTCGTGGAGCTTCAAATTTTAGAAATTGGATTTTTAATCAAATCCATTCATTGATTTTTTATAACTTTCCCCTTTACCGTAAATTTAGAAGCTGCTTATCTCTAGATAAAAAATAATTTTTTTTATAAATTTAATGCGCAAAATCATGAAAATCCTATTTCTTTGCCCTTATCCTTCTGAAGGCGCCAGCAACAGGTTAAGGATAGAACAGTACTTTCCTTATTTAGAAAGTCAGAATATCAAATATCTCATCAGACCATTTTATTCCAGAAAAATTTACTCCATATTGTATGATCCTGGAAATTATTTTAAGAAAGCGCTTCATGTCTTTATTGGCGCCATATATAGAATACTGGATATTTTTCTGTCCTTACAATATGATGTGATTTTTATTCATAGAGAGGCTTTTCCATTAGGGCCGCCATGGATTGAAACGATATTGTTTGCCTTAAAAAGGAAGATTATTTTTGATTTTGATGACGCCATATTTCTTCAAAATTACAGCGACGCCAACAGAATAATCGGAAAGTTTAAACAACCAGAGAAGACAAATAAAATTATTGCAATGAGCAGTCATGTAATCGTAGGAAACTCACATTTAAAAGGCTATGCCTTACGCTATTGCAAAAATGTGACCGTAATTCCTACGGCAATTGATTGTGAAATATATAAACCATTTGATCGGACAAATTCCAAACCAAAGCAACTTATTTCTATCGGTTGGATTGGTAGCGCAACATCAGTTAAATTTTTAAAAGATATTTCAGATGAGTTGGCAATGATTGAGAAAAAGTATCAGAACATTGAATTTATAGTGGTTGGGGGGAAAGTAAATTTAGGGCTTTTGCAAAGGGTTGAATTTAAAAAATGGTCATTAAAAGAAGAAAAAGGGTTATTAAGCCAATTCGATATAGGCATTATGCCCATGCGGAATGATTCATGGGCAAAAGGTAAATGCGGATTTAAAGCTATTTTATATATGAGTGCGGGAATACCCGTTGTCGCCTCAGATATAGGCGTCAACAGTGAAATTATAATTGAT
>JAJDAS010000326.1 GCA_029261755.1 Nitrospinia bacterium | reverse complement strand
CCTCCATATCACCAATGGGAAACTGGTTGGATCCAACACCGACTCCTCAGGCGCCATCCAGGCCTTGGAAGAGCAGACACCTCTAGCCGGGAAAACCATTTTGATGATTGGAGCAGGCGGTGTAGCCAGGGCCATCGGTTTTGGAGCTGTAAATAAAGGGGCCAAAATCATCATATTCGACGTGGACGTACCAAAGGCCGAAGAATTGGCCAAAGACCTTGGCGGAACCACCTGTTCTACGGATGATTTTAGTCATTTGAACTTTGACATCCTTGTCAATTGCTCTCCTCTCGGAATGCACCCAAAGGTGGATACCACCCCCTTCCCCAAGGAGCATTTGAAAGCCGGGACCATCGTCTTCGACTCCGTTTATAATCCACTGGAAACCAGGCTCCTTAAGGAAGCCCAGGAGGCTGGTTGCACTGCGATTCAGGGAGTGGAGCTTTTTATCAACCAGGCCGTGGGGCAATTCGAGTTATGGACCGGGAAAAAAGCCCCCAAAGAGGTGATGGCGGAGGTGGTTTTGGAGAAGCTGCGGTAGTGAAGCAGTGAAAAAAAGACAAAAAAAACTCTTTTGAACCACGAATTACACTAATTTCTCGAATTAAATACAAAGGACAAAGGCTTTTTAAAATTAGTGTCATTAGTGAAATTAGTGGTTAAAAGCTTTTGATTTTACAAGTAAGCATCAACCCCGTTCTTTCTTCAATAACACCTCAACTCCATGATCGAAATCACCCCCATTCATCGGCTGGACTGCTCCATCCACATCCCGCCTTCCAAGAGCTATACCAACCGGGCTCTCATCGCCGCCGCTCTTGCCCAGGGAGAGAGCGTCATCCGTAATCCTCTCAAGTCGGACGACACCCTGTACATGGCGCAGGCTCTGCGGCAATTCGGAGTCAAGGTGGTGGGAGAGGCTAATGCCTTTCACGTGAGTGGCACGGGGGGCAGGATATTAGCCCCAGAAAAAGAGATTCATGTGGGCAACGCAGGAACCGCCATGCGCTTTCTCACCACTTTCGCGGCGCTTGCTCCCGGAAAGACCCTCTTAACTGGCGACCAACGGATGCAAGAAAGGCCCATCGGAGACCTCCTGCAAGCTCTACAGGACCTGGGAATCACAGCGAAATCCGTGAATAAAAATGAATGTCCACCTCTGGAGATCACCGGGGGTGAACTCACAACCGACACCGTTACATTGCCCGGAAACAAGTCCAGCCAATACCTTACCTCTCTTCTTCTGTCCCTCCCTGCTTTTGGCAAGGGCGTTGCCATCAAAATTGAAGGCAAACTTACTTCCACCCCTTACATCGACATTACCCTGGAAGTCCTGGCCGATTTCGGGATCGACATAGATAGAAAAGGGAACGAGTCTTTTGAAATCAAGCCAAACCAACAATACAAGGCCTGTGAGTACACCATTCAAGGCGATGCCTCCAGCGCTTCCTATTTTTTCGCAGCCGCCGCCGTGGCGGGCGGCAGGGTGTCCGTCCACGGGGTCCATCCCCATACCCTGCAAGGGGATATCCAGTTCCTGGACCTGCTGGAAAAGATGGGATGCTCGGTGCAAAGGGAAAATGACACGGTAACCGTAACCGGCGGAAAGCTCCAGGGAGTACGGGTGGATATGAACTCCATGCCGGACGTGGCGCAGACAGCCGCCGTGGTGGCGCTTTTCGCGGAGGGGGAGACCACCATTACCAATATCGCCAACCTAAGGATCAAGGAAACGGATAGGATTACTGCCCTGGCCAATGAGCTGAGAAAACTTGGTGCGAAAGTGGAGGAAGGAAGTGACTGGATCACCATAAAACCGGGCGTTTATCATGGCGCTTCCATTGCGACCTACGATGACCACCGCATGGCCATGAGCTTTGCCGTTGCCGGATTACGAATACCAGGGGTGAAAATCGAAAATCCTGACTGCGTGAAAAAGTCCTTTCCCAACTTTTTTGAAATATTTCAAAATATGGCGTAAGGATTGGACGAGTTATGTTTATTCGTTCCCTACCTCCTCCAATTTTTGCTTCGCTGCTTTGAACCCGGGTTTAATTCTTAAGGCAACCCGCCACTCCTCCACGGCCTCTGCCAAACGTCCTTCATCATAATAAACGAGACCCAGCCGATAGTGGGCTTTATAAGACTTTGGATCAATCTTCAGGGAAATCCTCAATTCCTTGGCGGCTTCTTTGTTTTGTTTCAGAGCGGCATGGGCAAAGCCGAGACTATAATGCGTCAGATAGTTATTGGGCTCTAAAGCCAGTGCAGCATGGAATTCTTTTATAGCCTCAGGGAACCTGCCAAGCATGTTATAGGCATCCCCCAAGTTATGGCGGGCCGCAAAAAAGTCGGGCTTACGAGCAAGGGCTTTTTTGTATTCTTCCACCCCTTTTTGCCACATACCCAACCCTGTATAAACTACGGCCATATTATAGTTCAACTCGTGGTAAACCAGTTTAAAATGCTTGGCCATCTTAAATTCCATTAGAGCTTTTTGCAGCATTCCCAGCTTTATGTACGTCACGCCCAAGTTGAAGCGGGCTCTTGGGAAAGTGGGATCCAGGCGCACGGCCTCCTCGAATTCCGCCAGGGCTCTCTCGGTCCATCCCAACTGATGATACGCATCTCCTAAATTATTGTGGGGCCTCGCTTTGCCTGGAGACTTCCTTACCGCATCGGACCATAAACTCAACGCAGTTCGCCAATCCGCGTTGCGGCTGATGACAACCGTGGACATACAAACCAGGAGGACCAAGATCCCCCATCTCTTCAGTGTATTCGACATAGAGCAACCTTGCTCCATAGCCATCCAGGTTAGGAAAAATCCCAGTAGCATAGCTATGCCGGGTGTGGCAATGTAGGTTCGGTGCTCGGCGGCAAGGTCGAAAAGGGGAACAATGCTGGAAGTGGGCGCCAGGACCACTAAAAACCAGGTAGCTGATAAAGGGAGTACCGCATGCACAGAGGAGAATTTCCTCAGCAAAAGAAAAATAACGACAGTGAAAAGAAACGATAGCAATAAAGAACCGTCTAAACTTTTCACGGGGAGAATATCCGGCTCTACGTTTAGTTCAAAGGGGAAAAAACATTTTCTTAAATAGTAACGGGTTATCACATTGATTTCCGTGAGAAGGTAGGTAACGGGTGGGTAGGTATCCGGGGAATATCCGGCTCCAAGCCCGAAAGCAAAGTACACACCTTTTTTTAAAAGGAACTGGTTCATGGAGTCCACATATCCCTTCTCTTTTTCCGAGGCATATTCTTTTTGGTACGAATCCGGGTAGTCTTGGTAATCCTCATAAAATTTATAGGTATTCATGGCAATAAGGACTACAGGTATGGTGGCCGCCAAACCCAACAGGAGTTTATATTTTTTAACCAGGGAAGCGAGGGAAAGCTTCGACTGGAAGAAATAAATTAAAATCAACATCAAGGGAAAAGTATAAAATGTCTTTTTCGTTCCATATCCCAAAAAAGCGCAAATGACAAGTCCAACTACAAGGTAAAGGACCCGGAGAGTGGTTCTGTCTCTCTTCTTCATGGCTAAGAATCGAATAAAAAAGAAGGTGCCGAAGAGGTAAAAGAAGGTAACCAACGCGGAAGACCTGCTGGATAGGTACGCCGTGGTTTCCGTTTGGATGGGCAGCAATAGAAACACCAGGGCCGCAAACAGGGGAAACAAATTTAAATATTTACTCTGGTAATGATTTCCGCCTTCCATTTTCCATGGCAACAACAGCATAAACCTCCCGGCGACAAAAAAGAGCAAAATGCCGTTCAGAATGTGGAGGAGGATATTAAACAGATGGTAACCGAAAGGGTTGAAATTGCCGAGAAAAAAATTCAAGGAGAAAGTTGCCCTAACGATGAACCTCACATGGTATGCCCCATGGAGAAGCAAATCCTTCATCAGGTAATAGTTCTTTATATTTTCATCCTGAATGATGGTGTTGTCGTCATCGAACAGAAAGGTTCCAAAAAGGGAATTAAACCCCAGGCACACAGAGAGGGCTATGATCAGCAAAAGATGTTTAAACTTGAAACCGTCATTAGAAAGCGTCATTGGAAAACCGTCATTAATGGTCATTTGGCTTCGCCGTCATTAGCAATTTTAATACCTTAAACCCTGAACCTTGAACTCTGAACCTTAGCAGTTACACATGCCCATAATACCAACCCAATAACGCGGTTATGATTCCACCAATCAGGGCCGTTTTATCCAGAACCGCTGTGATTTTCCCCAATCTCTTTAAAAGGTCCGGGTTCTTACCGGAGGCGGCAAGGTTCCTTTTCCAGTACCGGAAACAAAAATGGTTGGCATAGGCGGAAGTTAAGGCAATGAAACCGATGGCGACCTTAGCATGTAAAATAATACTTCCTCTAATCATGGACCAGTCATCAATGGCCAGCAACACAGCCGTAATACCAACGGCGACAATGATACCGTCCACCACCGGGTGCCATCGCGTTTGAATAAAACGTACTCCTTCCTTTTTTCCTGCACTGTCCGGGATCTTCTTCATCACATTGGCCACCACCAACTGCATAATGAGCATGGTCATAACAAAAGCGGAAGCCGAGGCTATATGAGTAAACAATATCCAGCCGTAAGAATTCATGGTAATTATTTTAAGAGGTAAAAATTATAGGGAATGGAGAGAAGGAATAACCAAGGCCGGTTCTTTGGTTTTCCCTGTTTGTAGGCCCGGCTTTATGGGGGTGGAAGAGAAAGGGTTTATTGTTTTCGAGGATTCCTCTTCAGGGCAGGTGGGCTGTTACGTAGGCCTTGAAGGCATTGCAGCCCAGAGGCGGGACAACAAACCTCTACATCGACGTTTCAATTGAAGAGCTTCTTCTTCACCACCACCTTGGCGCCCGTGCGCAGACGGGGAATGTATTCCTTGCGGATGGTATCCAGCCCTTTGTAGATTTCCAGCTTGTCCTTGTCCACGCTGCCCACCGCTCCGTATTGGCGTGCTCTTTGGGCGATATCGGAACCAGCCTTGGCAATGGTGCTGCAGATGACCACCGGCTTGGGGAAATGTTCGGAAAGCTTCTTGAGAAAATCCAGACCGCTCATTTTGGGCATGATGATGTCCAGGCTGATGACGTCGGGATCCGTTTCCAGGATGA
>JAJDAS010000325.1 GCA_029261755.1 Nitrospinia bacterium | reverse complement strand
AACATGCCAAAGTTTCAGCGGGCTGCTGCTCACGTTACGCATACGGATGAAGCGGACATCACCGAGTTGGCCAACATTAAGGAAAAAGAGTCAAAGCTATTCACTGACAAAGGAAAAAAACTCACCTATCTTCCCTTCATTATCAAGGCCGTGGTGGTGGGATTGAAGGAGTTCCCCTATTTGAATTCCACCATGGATGAGGAAAAGGGAGAACTGCTCGTGAAGAAATATTACAACATCGGCGTCAGCGTCAATACCAAGGACGGACTTCTCGTACCCGTCATTAAAGACGCGGATCAAAAAAATATCATCCGTTTGGCGGAGGCCATTGAAGATCTGGCGGAGAAAAGCAGAAACCGGACCATCGATATTAAGGACTTAAAAGGGGGGACCTTTACCATAACCAATATCGGGTCTTTTGGCGGTCTCTTCGCCACGCCCATTATTAATTATCCGGAAGCCGCCATCCTGGCCACGGGACGCATTACGGAACAACCCAGGGTAGTTGACGGAGAAATTAAAATCCGAAAAATTCTTCCCCTATCCCTTTCCTTTGACCACCGGATTTTGGATGGAGCCGTAGCGGCGCGTTTTATAAGGGACGTGGTACGGCATCTGGAAGATCCGGGATTGCTTTTGTTGGAGTTGAAATAGCGGATGACAGAAGACAGAGGACAGAGGACAGTAATAAATTTTAGATTTTTGATTTTAGATTGATGATTGGAAAATTAGAGGACAGAAAAGGCAGCGAACAGAGGACGGAAAAGACTGGAGGATGATAGGACGGAAGACAAGGGATGAAAGGCTAGCAGGGGGGTATGGACAAAGTATAGCGTCTTTAACAATAGCAAATTTTTTAAAAAGTCCTACCACAAATCTAAAATTATTTTTTCTCCTGAATAGGTTCTTTCTGCCCCTTCTCGTTCAGGTTGACGAAGGTGATGCACGTTTCGAACAGGATTTTATCACGATTAGCCGGATCTCTCGACCCATAAAGTTTTACGTTATAGGACACCGATGTGGTACCCTTGCGGCATTGGGTTACGGAGAACCGAAGTATTTCACCATTGTGAATACTATGTTTGAATTCCACATTGTCCAGCGCCACGGTAGCAAATCGATTTTCAGGATAATCCAGGTTGGCGGTGATGTAGGCGAACTCATCGATCCACTTCAGGAGGTTTCCTCCGAAGAGAAAACCATAGTGGTTTAGAGCTTCTGGCATGACGAGTTTGTAATGGTCCATATTTTTTCTAAATAGTTCTAAAGATATTTGAAATATTAAGAACAACCATACCATATTTACGGTTTTTATTGTAAGAGATCGTAACTACTAAGCCACTAAGCCACTAAGCCACAAAGACACAAAAAAAAACTTTCTAAACCGCGAATGAGAGCGAATTCAAGCCTTCCCCGGTACTCTTCTCTGGGCGAATCTTGGTCGCTTTTTACCAAAATAAAGAAAAACCAAAAAAACAATCTTCCTTTTATCTATTGCTTCTAAGGTTTCATTCGCGTTAATTCGCGGCCATTCGCGGTTAATCTGTAGAATCAAAGACCTTATAAAACCATGAACTTAGAAAAAATAAAAAACATCGGCGTCATAGGCGCGGGAACCATGGGGAGCGGAATAGCGCAGGTCTTTGCCCTGCATGATTTTTCCGTCACTTTGATTGATACGGAAGAAAAAGTCCTTGAGCGAGGAATAAAAAAGGTCTTGGAACATACGGACCCTGAACTGCATGAAAAAATCCATAACAACATCCAATGCTCCACCAACATGGAGGACGCTTCCGGCTGTCATCTTATAGTGGAGGCGGTGTTTGAAGATGAGGAAAGTAAAAAAGAAGTTTATAAAAAACTAGGGACCATCTGTTCGGAAAATACCATTCTCACCACCAACACCTCTTCCATCTCCATCAACAGTTTGGCGGAGGCGGTGAAAAATCCCTCACGTTTTGCGGGCATGCACTTTATGAATCCTCCCAAGGTAATGAAGCTTATCGAAGTGATCAAAGGGGAAAAGACCTCAGATGAAACTGTTAAAATAGTGACCGGACTCGCGGAGGCGTTGGATAAAATCCCCGCTGTGGCAGCAGACTCACCCGGCTTCATTTCCAATCGCCTTTTGTTCGCCTTGGTCGGCGAATCTATTCGACTGCTGGAAAGCGGCGTGGCCCTAAAGGAAGATATCGACGCGGTGATGCATCACGGAATGAGCCACCCCATGGGTCCCATCACCCTGGCAGATTTCATCGGCCTGGACGTTTGCAAAAACATCATGGACTATCTTTTCGATAAACTGGGAGACGAAAGATATCGCTCTCCCGAAATTCTACTGAAACTTGTGGGGGAAGGGAAGTTGGGAAAGAAGACGGGGGAGGGGTTTTATAAATACCAGTAACTTTGAAATTTGTACAATCGTAAAGTCCTTGGTAAACTAGACCATGGTTTTGTATACTGGCGACCTCGCCTCCAATAATAAAAAAACATGACCACCATACCGGAAAAATGGAAGAACCAAGCCCTTTATGATCTCGAAACAGCAAAGGCCATGTTAGAATCCGGCCGCTGGTTATATGTGCTTTTTTGTTGTCAGCAGGCGGTAGAGAAAACTCTTAAGGCGGTTATCGCAAAAAAAACTAAAGAGTGCCCGCCGCGCATTCATCAACTTATGCGATTGGCTCAAGTGGCTAAACTCGAAATTGGCGATGAAAATGCCGTTTTCCTTCGGGAATTGACGTCTTATTATATTCAGACTCGCTACCCTGAAGAAATTTCAGAGATAGCCAGCAAAACTCAACCGGAAAAAGCGCTACAAATCTTCAGTAAAACAGAGGAGTTTATACAATGGCTCGAGTCAAAGATTCAATAGAACTACGGTCTCGCCAAGCCGCCAGCATTTTATCGAGGTGCACCAAAGTAGCCGCCGTCTACGTTTTTGGTTCACAAGTAGAGGGAAAAGCGGACGTCTGGAGCGATATCGATCTGGCTGTTTTTTTAGAAAATGCCGGTTCATTAGACATTTTTGATCGAGCACGCCTTAGTGCAAATATTCAAAAAGAAGCGGGAGATGATATTGAACTACATTTCTTTTCCGCAAAGTCTTTAAACGAACCCGACCCGGCAAGTTTCGCGGCCTATGTGAAACACCATGGTGTTCAAATAAATTTTTTGGAGGGAGAAAGTTAAATTGATGGAATACATCCATCCATTTTCAAAATCCTCTTAAATTTTCAATCGTCAAATTGCTTATCCAATTTCCTTGGAAATTCAGTAAAAACCTCACCCGTCCATTTAGCCAAAACCAGCCTCATTTTTACTTACTCCTATAATTTCCCATAGCAACGCTCATCTTTGTCCATAAATCTTGGATTCGCTGCAAGGATTTAATGGAGGAAATCCTCGTTCTCCAAGGGGGAAAAGGGCAAAACCCACGAGGATTACGCCAAAGCCGCAATTGCCTCCCCGGAATGCTCCGGCTTTGCGGATGACGCGAAATCCCTGGAAGACTTGCAACCCTTCCTGGACGCTGTAGGCCACTACCTGGAAGCTGGAAACCATAAGGCCGCCTGGGATATTTACAGTAATAAAAATGTTGATAACCGGCTTCAGGAACTCGGTTACGCCCAGCTTCTCCTGGATTACGGCAGGGCATTTGAAAAGGCCCTGAAGGGGGGCCACTGGAATCCCGGCGCCTACGACCTGATCTTTTTTTATCAATGCCTCGGCCTTGCCTGCGACGCCCTTTCCCTAGATAAAGGAAATCTCGAATATACGCGAAAACAGTATGAAAGCTCCCGGAAAACGGGAAGGGAGGATAACATCATCGGCAACGGCGCGATCCTGGCCCAAACCTTTGCAAGCCTCGGGAGGGTAATGGAAGGGGAAGCGCTTATTCAGGAGCTTGGGGGGGAGTTTCCGGAGGTTGAAAAAAATGAACATTTTCTTAGCTGTTCCGGCTTCGTAAAATTTTATGGCGGCCAGTACGGGGAGGTCGTTTCTCTACTCCAAAAGGCTGTAGAGGCTTCAATTGACAACAGAAATAAGATCGCGTGGAAAACCTATCTGGCGAAGGCGCAAGTCCGCGCTGGTGACCTGGAAGAGGGGGAGAGGGTATTGAAAAAAGCAGAGAAAGAGGCCAAAGAGTTCCACATCCCGGAACTGCTCCCCGCTATCTACTCTAGCTTCCTCCTCCTTTCCCTGAAAAAAGGGGAGGCGGGGGAAGCCCGCTCCTGGGAGGAAAAACGGCTGGAGCTGGAAACGCAACTTGGACTTCCGGCAGAGGAGGATGGCTTTCTTCTTGTGGCGGAAGGGAACCTGGATGGCGCCATCCACATCGCGGAGCCCTATCTCTCCACGGAGACGGAGGAAAAGATCAATAAGCTTGACGAAATTTCCGCCCTCCTCATCCTCGCCCGTGCGTGGCAGGGCAAGGGAGACCGCCGAAAGGCCGTGGTCTATCTCCAAGACGCCGAAGACCTCATGAAAAAGACCGGATGTTACAGGGATAAAGACCGGCTCAAGGAAACAAGTGAATCATTGAGTCATTGAATCATTGAGAGATTGAAAAGGCAGAGGACGGAGGGCGGAGGACAGAGGGCAGAAGACAGAGGGCAGAAGACAGAGGGCAGAATAACAGTTTTTCCACTATTCCAACATTCCTTTTGTGGGGCTATTCCCCCACCAACTTGGAAACCAAAATAAAAAACACCGCAATAGGAGAGATATAGCAGATGAGGATCTCCCAGATTTTTATAAAGGGAGGGGCCAGCTTGCAACATCCCGTTAGATATTCCTTTTCCGCCTCTTTGGTACCCCACACCCACCCCACAAAAACAGCCACAGCAAGCCCTCCCAAAGGTAGCATATAGTTGGAAGACGTAGAATCCACCAAGTCAAAGAAGGTCATGCCGAAGAGTTTCACCTCGGACAAAAGTCCAAAGGACAAGTTAGATGGGACCCCGAAAAGAAAAACCAGCGACGCGATAACCACCACTGATTTTTCCCTTTTCCATCCCAGTTCATCAATGGGGTAGGCCACCACCACCTCCAAGAGGGAAATGCCGGAGGTGAGGGCAGCGATGGCCAGCAAGGCGAAAAACGCGGCGGAAAAAATGGGACCAAAAGCCATGTCGGAAAAAACTTTCGGCAGGACATGAAAAACAAGGCCAGGTCCCGCCGAAGGTTCCAGTCCCATGGCAAAAACAGCGGGGAAAATAATCATTCCCGCCAGGACGGCGATCATGGTGTCAAAAAGGGCGATTATTACTGAAGAAGAAAGTAGATTGTGTTTCTCATCCAGATAACTGCCGTAAGTCACCATGATTCCCATGCCCAAGCTCAGGGAAAAAAATGCTTGGCCCAGGGCGATGAGAACCGTATGGGATGTTACTTTGCTGAAATCGGGCTTCAGGAAAAAGGCCACGCCTTCCATGGCTCTCGGAAGGGTGAGGGAGCGAATCATAAGAAGTATCAGGATAACCACCAGGGACGGCATCAGAAACTCGCACCATTTTTGAATGCCGGATTTGATTCCCCTGATAACGATGGTGGCGCATAAAAAAAGGAAGGCAAAATGGTACGAAAGGACTTCCACCGTGTTTCCAGCGAATGTCTGAAAATAGTCCCCTGCCTCCTTTGGATCATGAAATGCCGTCACCTCGGCGGTCATTGATTTCACCAAGTAGGCCAGGGTCCAGCCCGCCACCACGGCGTAAAAGGAAAGGATCATAAAGGCTGCGGCAAATCCAATCCAGCCCATGCCCACCCATCCTCTTCCTTTTTTGAAATGCTTGTACGCCCCAACGATATTTCTTTTGGATTTTCTACCGAGGGCAAGTTCGGCCAACATGATGGGAACGCCGGTGGCGGCGATGCATAACAGGTACAAAATCAGGAAGGCGCCTCCCCCATTTTCTCCGGCCACATAAGGGAACTTCCAGATATTCCCCAAACCCACGGCTGAACCCGCCGCCGCGATGATGAATCCTGCGCGACTTCCCCAGGAACCACGTTCGGTATTATTTTGGCTGCTGTTAGAGGGGGACATGGTTTTTAGTACCTTAGCCTCTTCCCCCCATAGCCACATACCCTCTTGGACCCGCGCCAGTGTAATCCGCCCTGGGGCGGATGAGTTTGTTGTCCGCGTGTTGTTCCATAACGTGGGCGGCCCACCCTACGATCCTGGAAGCCACAAAGAGCGGGGTGTAAAGAGGAATGGGAATTCCCATGAGATAAAAAGCGGAAGACGAATAAAAGTCCAGATTGGCATGCATACCCTTTTCCCGGGCCACAACTTTTTCCACGATCTCGGATATTTCATACCAGAGTTTTTCATCGCTTCTCTCGCTCAATTCCCTGGACATTCCTTTGATGATGGGATTTCTCGGGTCTCCCGTTTTGTACACCCTGTGGCCGAAGCCCATGATCTTCTTTTTTTCTTTCAAGGCATTTAAAATCCATTCCTCCGCCTTTTTCGCCTCCCCGATTTCCAGAATCATCTCCATGGCCCGTTCGTTGGCGCCTCCGTGCAACGGACCCTTTAAAGCGCCTATGGCCGTGATGATGGCGGAATGCATATCGGAGAGGGTGGAGGCCGTTATCCTGGCCGCGAAGGTGGAGGCGTTCAGCTCATGCTCCGCATAGAGAATAAAGGTCTTGTCCAGGACCTCCGATTCCAAGGCGTCCGGCTCCTTTCCTTTCAGCATGTACAGAAAATTTGCGGCATGAGAAAGATCGGTTCGCGGTTTAACCGGGTCCCTTCCCTGTGAAAGATGGTAGTGCGTGGTGATCAGGACCGGCATCCTGGCAATTAAACGGACGGCCTTGTGCATGTTGTCTTCCGGTGTATTGGAGGTGGCGTCTTTGGACGTGGTTTCCAAGACACCTACCGCGACTTTAAGGGCATCCATGGGGTCAGCATCTTTGGGAAGCCAATCCAAGACATATTCCACTTCCTTTGGCAGTTCCCGGTGAGCGCAAAGCGATTCGTGAAATTCCCGCAAGGAATTTTCATCCGGCAATTCTCCATTTAAAAGAAGATAGGCCGTTTCTTCGAAAGTGGAGTTTTCCGCAAGATCCGTTATGACGTATCCTCTGTAAAACAATTGACAGTTATCTTCATCCACATTGCAAATGGAAGAAGTACCCGCGATGATCCCTTCTAAGCCTGGCCTGTACAGTGGGTTATCAGTCATTGCCCGTCTCCTTTATTTAGTGTGTTTCACTTACACGGACAAGCAAAAGGCACTTGTCCATGCCATCCGTGCTCATTGTTTATGGCGCATTTTTTTTACTCGTCACTTGTCACTTGTCACTCGTTACTCAGTGAGGTGCTCATAACCGATGAGTTTATAAACCTCTTTCCTATTGAACATTTCTTCCAGAAGCCCCTCTTGCGTACCCTCTGCTTTCAACTTTTCGAGAGCGCCCTGGAGGCTTTTGAGCATAAACCTCATAGCGGTCAGGGGGAAAATCACCATGCTATAGCCCAAACCTTCAAATTCTTTCACGGTGATATAAGGGCTTTTTCCGAATTCGGTCATGTTGGCAAGCAAGGGGGCCTTGACCTCTTTCGCAAACTGGACAAACTCCTCTCTGGATTCCAATGCTTCCGGGAAAATAATATCCGCTCCGGCTTCCAGATAGATATGGGCTCTTTTTATAGCGCCCTCCAATCCTTCCACCGCCCTCGCGTCGGTCCTGGCGATGACGAGAAAATCAGGGTCTCTTCTTGCTTCCACGGCAGCAGTGATTTTTTCCGCCATCTTTGCGAGAGACACCAGTTCCTTGCCGGGAAGGTGACCGCATTTTTTCGGCAATTGTTGGTCCTCAATATGAACTCCCGCAGCACCAATGGACTCCATTCCCTCCACCATTCGGATTACATTCAAAGGTTCTCCGAACCCGGTGTCCCCGTCCACGATGCAGGGAAGTTGGACAGCTCTGGTGATAAACCCCGCCTGGGAAAGCACTTCCGTCATGGTGAGCAACCCGGTATCCGGCAAGGCGGCCACACCGTTGGCGAGTCCCGCCCCGGAAATATAGAGGGCTTTGAATCCCGTTTCCTCCACAAGTTTGGCAATGATGCCGTTGAAAGCGCCGGGCATGGCCACGATGCCTTCTTTCATTAAATTTTTAAGTGTTTTTCCGGGTGAGGTTGGCATGAGGTCTCCTTCGTGTCATTTGCTTCGCTGTCATTTGCCTGCGGCGTCATTTGCTTCGCGTCATTAGTTGTCATTTGGCTTCGCCGTCAAAAAATAACCACCAATGACCATTAATGACATTTTTATTTCACGGAAAGTAGTTTCATAAATTCACCCACATCATCAAAATCCTCCAGCCTCCAAACTGCATCCGATATCTCCCTTTGTCGTTCCAGGGAGAGCAGGCCTAGGCTTAACCCAGTAAACTTATTTTCTATTTCCTGGTCCGTTAACGGGCTCCTGGGGTGCCCTTTGGGATAGGTCACCATTTTGGAGAACGTCCTTCCGCCCTTAGTTTCGATTTCAATGAGACATGGAAAAGCCTCGGGATATTGTTTCGTGTGTTCGGGATTCCTGACCACGGTTACCTTTTGAATCAGGTTCCTCAGCGTGGGATCGTGAATCCTTTCCTCGTCAAATTGCTCCAGTCCTACCTTGCCGTCCATGAGTGCCACGGCAATGCAGTAGGGAAGACTATGGTCAGCGGTCTCCCTGGTTTCCGGTCGCCATTTCTCTTCCTCTCCCGCTATAATGTCCACACAAGCGTCATAAGTCTGAACTGAGATCTTTTCAATCTCCTCCCAGTGTACCTCTTTCCTCAATTCCAGGGCCGCCTCCACTGCGGCCTGAGAGTGGTATTCTGAAGGGTAGTATTTAATATAGGTCTCAAGAATCTTAAAATCACTCTTTTCCCCGCCAAAGTTCTCCGGGCTAAGCTCAAAAGGGCCGGTTACTTGATTAAAAAATCCTTTTTCCCCTTCAAAAATTGGGGTGGGTCCGGTCATTCCTTCTTTGGCCAGTAGAGTGGCAAAGACACCGTTCCGCGAAGCATTGGCGGCGGCGCACCCTTTCCACATAGATAGCTCCCCCACCCGAGTTTGACGCAAAGTTATATTTGGGTTAATAGCCAAGGCGATGGCGTGGGTGGTTTTTTCCTCATCAAGGCCCAGGAGTTTTGAGGCCAAAACAGCGACGGCTATGGAGACATAGGAAACGTGGTCCCATCCTCGAGCCCTCAAGGAAGCTGCGTCGCAGAGTCTGCAATGGATTTCATATCCTAAAACGATGGCAATGATCAGGGCCTTGCCATGGGATTTCCGGAATTCCGCCACAGCCAGGGCTGCGGGGACGTTGTCGCTGGGGTGGGCCGGTTCTTTAGAAAGGTAGGTGTCGTTGTAGTCCAGGTAACGAAAAAGGGTTCCGTTGGCGAAGGTCGCCAGGTCCGGGGTGGTTTTGGTTCCTGCGCCTATCAGCGTGGAGCCTCTGGGCGGCATGGCCATTTCCGCCAGGGACCTAGCGATCCGCGCAGGCTTACTGTCATACGCGCCGTAAGCACAGGCCAAGCTGTCCAGCATCCTTCTTTTCACTTCGTGGACCACTTGAGAAGAAAGGCTGGAGTAGTCCACCGACGCCACGTATCGCGCCAATCTTTGGGCAAGGGTATTCATAAACGAGCCTCCATAATAATAAATCTACATTCTGGAGCCTCTTCTGTCAATGGTTCTATATTACCCGTCCTTAGTCCTTAACCGGAGAGGTTTCCCGGAAGCGCTGTTCAAACCCCATTCGGTACATTGTCCGTGAGGCTTCGTACCTCGCCATCAGCGCAATAGATTAATTTGCATTAATCTTCCTCGATTTTACAGCCCATTTCAGCATCGGGGGCATGATGACTAATGAACCGAATGCCGCTGAGGATAACATCACTGCCATCATCCAGCCAATTCTTTGAATCGGAAGAAACCTGGAAATTAAAAGGGGCAAAAAACAAACAATATTTAATAGCATATCTGCTAAGATAATATCCCCCTCCTGCTTCATTGCCAAATTTAAAGCTTTTTGGTGAGAATTCCCCGATAAAATTTCTTTTTTGTAATAGTGAACAAAATATATGGAAAAATCAATGGACGCATTTAAGGCTAAGGCGCCAATTGCGCTGGTGCTGATATCCAGCGGAACTTTAAAAATCATCATTACCATCAGGATTACCGCGCTTGAAAACAGAAAGGGGACAGACATAACCAAACCGGTCTTCCATGAGATAAGATTATTGGAACAAGAACGATTCCTCCTGCTTCCCCAAAAAATCCAGATACTACAAAAAAGGACAACCACCAACTGGCTCATCAGGGCGTTGTATGGTTTTCCCAGCGTAATATATTCATCCACGCTCGGATACATGGCTACTTTCCCGAAAAATGATACTTTTAAGTCAGGAAACTTTTTACTCAGATTTAAAATTCTTTCTCTTAACTCTCCGATCGCGATGCTATTGTTGGATTCCGAAAATACGGAGAGCCTGTAGCCATACTCACTATAAAGTTGTTCCCTGATTTTGCTCTCCAGGTCTGATTCGATATTAAAAAGGAATAAATAACCCGATTCCTGTCTTGTGGCCGGCATCTCTTTGTTAAAGGTTTGCCTGGTAAGATGATTGACGGTATTTAGTATTCCGGCTAATTCTTTCACGCCTTCGGTGTTTTTCAACTCCTTCATAAATTTCCAAACAGACGCTATAAATTCCGAATCACGAGAAGCAGGGGATTCGATGTTTCCTTCCTCATCAAAGATAATTTTTGGTTTATTAGGTTCAATGAATAAATCAACAAAATCAAAACCTGGGTTCCCTGGCTGATTCATATATTTTTCTGTCTTTTCCAGTAAAGTTCCTTTCAGGAATTCCACGGGCTTGCTGCCCACAATCAACCTGCCGTCTAAAACAGAAGCTAAGGCAACAACCAAAATCCCAATGATCATTGCAAATCCTGCCGTTGCCTGTCTTTCCTCCGGAATAAGATTAATGGCCCTCAAACACCCCTCTCTCAAAAAAGCATAAGTCCTGTTCAAAAAGAGAAAATTTCTTGCATCATTTTTCTTAAAAGCTTTGTCTCCGATAATGCTATGAATCCCGGGCAGTAAAAAAACGGATAGAAACCAGAGGTTCAGCACGCCCATTGCTGATAAAACCCCAAGTTCCCGTATCGTAAGGACATTAAATGAAAAAAGAGTGATAAAACCGAAAAAGGCTATAAATGTAGTCAGAGTAATAAGAGGGGTTACTTCTTTTTTTGCTTCCGGCCATGCCTCTTTTCGGCCAAAGATTTTATTATTTTTTCTTGCTTCATTATAACCCAGGCTCCGGAAAGAAATTGAAAATGTTATATTTATCAAGTACTTACCAGGTCTAATTCTGCGACTACACATCTTTTGAGAGCCTTGTACTTACTGGCTGAAAACGACATGCGACATCCCAATTTTATCCAAT
>JAJDAS010000324.1 GCA_029261755.1 Nitrospinia bacterium | reverse complement strand
GCTGATTATTTTGAAGAAATGCCAATTTGGTTTGATGACTGTCTACCAGATTGGAACTATACTGCAGTACCACGAACCAATTGATAAAATGACGAAGTTATTCTTGAGCCATTCCTTATCTTCGAGGTGATACTGTAACCAGCGAACCTGTTTACCAGCTTCATCATAGACCATCAGAGGCTGCCCGGTCTTTTTGAGTTTATCCAGGAAGCTGTCCATTTTCTTCAGATCATCCAGTTCGATATTTTCCTGACGATAGGGGAACAATTCCATCAAACCACGTTGCGAAGCTTCACGAATATCGAGAATGATCGTGTTTTTAGTGATTTTTGCAGAAAATTGATCGGGATTAAGAGAGTAAAGGAGTCCTCGATTTTGACCCGGTGGAGTTTCTTGCCCGGTTAAGCGTCCACGTCCCGAATACGCACGAACAAACGGTCAGGTATATGGGTTTTTACTCTAATAAGTCCAGGGGAATGCGGAAAAGAGAGGGCTTAAGCGAGACCGAAATTGAGACTATGGAAGAAGGAGGAAAAGGAGAGCCGTTCAAAAAATTACGCCTGGGCGCGGCTTATCAAGAAGGTCTACGAGGTATCACCGCTTGTTTGCAAAAAATGCGGGGGCGAAATGAAGATAATTGCGGTGATTACCGATTTTGAGGTCATACGCAAAATATTAAAACATATAGGTCTTTGGAACCAAAGAATCCACGCCCCCCCGCCTCTTCCTAACCTCCACCCGCCACCTGTTGTGGATGACATTCCTGATGTGGAGTCCTACTTTCAGGATTTCATTCCCACCGATGACCAGTACATTGTGGATCAGCCTTTTTTCTCTTGATTATTTAAAAATCTTCAAAAGAGCGTCTGGAGACATGCGCCTTGAAGAAGAAAGTATTTTGTCTTTCTTGCGTCATTTTGCTAACCTTAACGCTAATTATGATGCCAAAAATGAAAACACTTAATTTCCTTTCCATTACGACAGCAGTTTGTCTTTTTGGGGTTTGTGGGGGCGTCGAAGGCCCCACAAACCCCAAAAACTTCCCGTCATCTATAAACCCCAAAAAAGCAAATTCCTATCAAGCAAATTAAGGAGGGAGGTGAAGTCATGAAAAAAAATTACATGTTTATTTTTACGCTGGCAGTATTGTCTAAGTCCTTAATGGGAAATGTCAGATAAAATAGGAGGTATGGAATGCGGAAAGAATTTTTCTTGTATACGATAATTTTTGGAACAATAATGGCGCTGACAGCAACGGATGCATGGGCGTCACCACCTGCCGGAGCACCTGGCGGAGCACCTGACGGAGCACCTGACGGAGCAATGTCACCACATATTTACACTATAGTGATAGAACCATGTTATGATCCACAAAAGAAAATCGATGCTGCGACCTATGTTGTGTCCTTAGCAACTAAGCAACGGGATCATGACGCCAGTATTGTAGAGAGAACGACGACCTTGACAGGGCAACCTAACACACGATTAATAAAAACCGTAAATGGGGTAGTCCACGAGACATACCGCACTGAAACCCACAGCGCATTTATCCAGTATTGGAAGAATAGCTCTGTAGCTACAGCTTCGAATTACCACACAGGCCAACCTTCGAAAATCACGTTCCACTGCGGAGGGTTATTGCTCGAATGAACTCAAGGTGACCCAGAACGATTACTAAGAAGTTTAGATGATCGCGGGGTCACCTTGAATATTGCATCAAATAAATCGAGTTGTTTTCTCAACCCGAGGAATGGCTAAGACCAAATAACTCCCCTGTTTCTTTATTGTTATAAAATCCGCTTTTCCGCAAATGATACATTAACAAATCTCTCTTTACCTTATTATCCCCCATTACTTTTCCGGCATTAATGAAATCCCTCATATCGCATCTTAATAAGCGGGCTCCTTTTCGAAGAATGGTCTCAGGGTTGGCGTCTTTCAATACTTGCCTTTTTTGAGGGACCTCTGCATTCCAAGTCCGTTACCCGAACTCATGATATTGCCTTGGAATGCGGCTTAGTGAATGGTTGATTTTCATATCTGCATTTCTCCTCGACTACCCCCACCCTCCGTGCTACTATTGTTTCGTAATTATTGCGCAACAATAATTATGAAACAATAAGTTTTTCCGGGATGAAGTGTTTCCCCATAGAGGCGCTTGAGGCCTAGGTAGGGCACAGCTTAATAGGAATTTGCTTTTTTGGGATTTATGGATTTAGGTGTTTTTCTTTAAACGGGGTATAGGAACGCAACGCTAAACTTTATCCCAGATTATGCGCGAAGTTTGTTGACTGTTTATGCTTCAATGGCTTATACAGTCTTGAAGTGCACTAATAAAGTGACCCTTCGACAGGCTCAGGGTGACAACAAAAGCTGTCATGCTGAGCTTGTCGAAGCATCACCTCGATTTTTACGCATAATTTGGGTTTATTTCATGTCCTTGGCCTGGAGGGCTTCCGCGTTTTCTTTGTATAGTTCCAGGGAGTTTCTAACAATTTTTTGCGCGTCAAACCTACCGGAAAACTCGTCCACCGCAACCTCTTTGGTCTCTTCAAGCTTTTTGTAATCTTCAAAAAACTTTCTCAGCTCGTTAAGCAAAAAAGAGGGAAGATGCCCGATGTCTTTGTAATCCATGAATGCCGGGTCCGTGGTATGAACGGCGATTATTTTATCGTCCGCGTCGCCGTCGTCTGTCATCCCCATGGAGCCGATGACGCGCGCTTCCATAATAGAACGGGGGTAAACGGTTCCTTGTTTAAAAAAGGTTTTAATACTCCGCCCGCTTGCAGCGGGGTAGTTCATTAACGATATTTTTTTATATCGGAATTTGGGTATAACGTTGGAGTAGTGGAAAGATGAAAAGAACAAACCCGGAAGGATGGAATGGTGGAAAAAACAAAGCTCTCAAAGTTCCATCATTCCAATATTCCGTTCTGACCATGTTGTGGAAAAAGGTGATGAAACGGTACCGTTCGTCTAAACATGTAAAAAGGGGTCAAGTCCACTCTTGACTGCATTGCGATTAATCTTTAGAATGTAGCCATGTCTCGTCCACTAAGAATTGAATATCCCGGAGCTTGGTATTATGCGATGAATCGGGGAGCCGGGTACAGGAAAATATTTTTTGACCAAGAGGATTGCCTTTTGTTTCTAACCGCATTAAAGGAAGCCTGTAATCTCTTTAATGATGAGGTTTGTAAATATTTCAAAATCTCTGAGGACAAGCTTTTTTCCAGCAGAAGAGGTGAGGAAAATATTCAACGCCATATAGCCGTCTCTTTGGCAAGAGAGCTATCCGGGCTTTCGTTTTCAGCAATTGCCAAAAGATATAAAATATCCTCATACAGAACTGTCGGATCACTTTGTTGTCGTTTTAGAGAAAAGTTGAAGAAAAACAAAAGATTGTCCAAGCAATATGAAGAGATAAAAATATTATGCAGTCAAGAGTGGATTTGACCCCTTTTTTATATAGTAAATGCAATCAGTCAGGTAACGCCTGTACATGCGAAGATTGGGACAAAGACGGTAGATTCGGCGTTGTTTTATATAAAGGCGTTGGAAGCCCTAAAGTGTTGAAGGCCAATAAAGGCCACTATTACGATTGTACCGCATATAAGTCAAAATTAAGTAAATGCCAATAACGGTAATTAGGTGATTAAGCTAATAAATTTAATTTACACCTCCTCTTTAGCGGGTGATCCTTAAACGGGTTGCCCGCCTTTTTTTTGCCAAGCAACGCCTCTACAGGCTTTATCAAGATTTTTCCGCTCAAAGGTATACCAAGGTGCGTATTCCGGCCCACATTGACCACCTATTCCGGTGGAGTTTGACCACCCATTCCGGTCGACATTGACCACCTATTCCGGTGGAGTTTGACCACTCATTCCGGTCTTATTGACCACCCTTTCCAGAGCAAAGTGACTACCTTCCCCGAATTACCAAGACTGGTGATTCGGGGTACCCCTTCCTCGAACTTGTAACTTGCCTACTGGTTTTGAAACAATCTTCCATT
>JAJDAS010000323.1 GCA_029261755.1 Nitrospinia bacterium | reverse complement strand
CCCATGATGTCATGCCCAATGGCGTCCTTAGTGACAATAGATTGATGCGCAATGATAATCTTGGTTTTTAACATTGAACTGTGTTTGCCTTATTAAATAAAGTCCATTAAAAAAAAGAGGTTAGGATCCCTTCTTACCCATCACGAAATAATCCTGGTAACCAAAAAGCAAGTTGTTGAGTCTCTCTGTATTTGTATTGATCACTTGCGCCATCTCATTGCCAGGGGCGTAGACAGTTCTGCCAAGGTCGTCGATGAGTTGAAGCTTCATTCCTTCAGGAAATGGAGATAAATATTTTATTTGGAGATCCATAAAACCAAGGGATTCCAATGTAAACTTTATTGCTTCAGGATGAATAGGTTTTATGTGAGAAATATCAAGATGAAAACTGGTAGCCGATACTACTACAGATTCCGGGTTTGGGGTTTCAAAGACAAGGCAAGCGCCGATTTCAAGTTTTGCCCAGCAGAGTTTGATTAACTCTATAAGCAAATCCGGTCTAAGATGCTCAATAAGATGGGAGGCGATGATTCCGCCCAGGGAGTTGTCTTGGGTATTGTTTAAATGATTAATTGCATCAATTTGTTTAACATCCAGTTTCTTTTCCTGGCAAAGAAGAATCATCTCTTCATTCAAATCGATGCCGGTAGCTTTAACGGAATTGTTACGGAAAAGCTCCAGGAGTTCTCCCCTCCCGCATCCTATATCAAGAACATTCTTAGCGTCTTTGAATAACTCCACATATACTTCCTGTCGCTTCTTAATTTCTTCCTCCGATCCCCTGAACCTGCTCTCGAATGCAAAATAGCTGTGGTCCATAAAGTGCTCTTTTTCCTTTACCAGGGAGGCGATATCTCCTTCCGGAATTTCATATTTTGCTTCCATTTTGTTCAACATTCGTTCCAAACGATGCTTTTGTAATATGTTTTCGCGTTCCAACGTTTGTGTCATTTGAGAAAACTTCTGGTATTGCTGGTCTAGTTGTTCTCGATTAGCCTTCAAGTTGCTTAAATCGGATAATACCTCCTTTACGGCATTTAAATCGAATGCAAACTTGTCATACTTTTTCTCAAGTTCACCAATCTTTTTATTGGAACTACGCGCTAATTCATTGAAGTTATTCGCTAATTTGTGAGAACTATTCACTAACTCAAGATATTGCTTTTCCATTGCTTCATGGGTTTTAGCAAACATGCCATGGATTTTCGGATACACGGAGTTCATGGAGTTCAAAAAAGGAATCAACTGTGCATTAAATTCGGCCTGTTGGTGCAAAATCATATTCGTATAAGGCTTCATAATTTTTCTTAGCGCTTTTTTCAGAAACACAATCAACGGGCCCAGGAATCGTCTGTGAGAAACTATTTGCTCAGGAACCTTGGGATCCCAGTTCTGATTTAAATAAACCAGGGAACGCTGGGCAATATTGTCGGGCTGGTCGTTTTTTTGAGTTTGAGACGGTTTGGGCACAAATGCTTTTACTATATCTTCATCATTATAAAATCCGGCACTTCTTTTTTTTTGTACCTCTTCTGCAATAGTTTCCATTATTTTATTGATGTCAACTGCATTGCTTTGCGGTTCTGCACTCATTATGTGTCTCCAACCATAAATGGGATAAAGGGCACTTCCAAAAACTCATTGGTTTAATAACCACTACTACTAATTCCCCCTTTGTGAAGGGGGGTAGGGGGTTGTAAAAGAGTTTTTGGGAAGTGCCCTAAAATGGTTTTTTAAAGAAAAAATGAATTTTTGGAAAACTATTATACCATTTTTGTTAAATTTAGTGGAACCTTGTCCGGGCGGTTTAAATGGTGAATCCTTTTATACTCTACCGCAATTGGTTTTCGGCATCTTAAAATTGACTAAACCAATTGCTAAGCATTGACTGCAACCAAAATTTGATTTTAAAAACCGAAAATCAAATTGGTTTTAGTATATACGTTATTTTGAATTTCAAATATGCTAAAATGGCCTTTCTTCACTGTTTTGGCCTGTTATTTCTTTCTTTTCATGCAAGGCAACTAAATTTAGGAAAAGAGTATGCTCAAAGTCGCATTTGTAGTTCCAAGATATGGAACAGAAATCAGGGGAGGCGCAGAAATGCTTTGCCTCCAAATAGCCGAACAGATGTCTGAATACTGGGATATTGAAGTACTAACAACTTGCGCGAAGGATTATATCTCATGGAAAAATGAATTTAAAGAAGGAATGCATAAGATCAATAATATATCCGTGAGAAGGTTTAAGGTTGATCAACCTCGAAGAATGAGGCGTTTTAATTTATATTCCAAATGGATATATAATACGAAAAGTTCATTGGATGCGGAGGAGAGATGGATTAAAGCCCAGGGGCCTTCCTCAAGCGAACTTCTCCAATTCATCGAAACGAACCACGGTGACTACCAACTCTTCTTTTTCTTTACCTACCTCTATTATACAACCTATTTCGGGCTTCAATTGGTGAGGGATAAGTCGGTCTTGATTCCCACCGCTCATGATGAGCCACCCATCCACTTAAGTTTGTTTCAACAAATGTTTCAAATTCCAAAAGGGTTTATCTATAGCACCCTGGAAGAAGAAGCATTCGTAAACCGACTTTTTAACGTTGAGGCCAAAGTATCGGATGTCATCGGAACCGGTGTGATGCCGCCAGATGAAATAAACAAACTGTTTCGGGGAAAATACAATATCAAAGAGAAGTATATTCTTTATGTGGGTCGGATTGATGTTATGAAGGGTGGCAAGGAACTATTCGCTTTTTTTCGTAAATTCAAAAAAGATTTCCCAAGTGATGTTAAACTGGTGCTAATGGGGCCGCAAGTGATGAGTATACCTAAGCACCCGGACATTATTTATCTGGGAACTTTGCCGGAAGAGGATAAATTTGATGCAATTCAATCCTCGGAATTCATGGTGGTGCCATCTCGATATGAAAGCCTGTCCATTGTGGCTCTGGAATCATGGGTTTTGAAAAAGCCTGTTTTAGTCAATCAAAGGTGCGATGTTCTGTTTGGACAATGCAAGCGTAGTGATGGTGGATTGGCTTACCATAATTACGAAACTTTTTGCCAGGGCGCCAACGCCCTCTTATCCGATTCGGAATTGCAAAAAAAACTCGGTGAAAATGGCCACAAATATACCATGGAAAATTATCACTGGGATATCATTAAAAGGAAATATCTTAACTTTGTGGATCAACTACAACCCAGTTCCGATTCATGAATATTTCAGGAAAAATTAAAGGTCCACCACTCCACTACGACGATGGAAAAGTTAAAGAGAATCAGAATCCCTGCCAGTCTCAAATACATCTTGAGAATCATAAAGGGGGCGGGACATGAGTGTTACATCATTGGAGGAGCCACCAGGGATGCTTTGTTGAAAAGGCCTGTCCATGATTGGGATCTGGCCTCCAATGCCTCTCCAACTCAACTGATTCGCCTGTTCAAAAAAGTCATACCGATAGGGATCGATCATGGCACCGTTGCCATTATCCATGAAAAGAAACAGTACGAAATTACCTCTTACCGCTCCCGAAAGCCAGGCAGCTTTGGAAAGACTATTGAAGAGGATTTAGCTCTTCGCGACTTTACCATCAATGCCATTGCTTATGACCCATTTGTGCCATCCTTGAAAGACCCTTTTGAAGGAGTGAAGGATCTTCAAAAAAAAATCATTCGCTCTGTAGGGGACGCCACAAAAAGGTTTCGGGAAGATCCCCTTAGAACTTTGCGGGCCATTCGGCTGGCTTCCGAACTGGAGTTTCGGCTTCAAGCAAAAACACTTGACCCCATTACAAAATTTTCAGCAAAGGTGAAGCGCCTGCCTGCGGAAAGGGTCAGGAATGAATTGATAAAAATCCTGAAGGCGCAACGTCCCTCTTTGGGAATTGAGCTGATGCGCAAAACCGGTCTGCTCGGCGCCATCCTCCCCGAGCTTTTGGATGGGTACCGCATGAAGCAAAATCCGCAGTACCACGCTTACCATATCTATAAACACAGCATCATGACCATGGGCAACCTTCCCCGGGATCATGTTCTGAGGCTGGCCGGACTCCTGCACGATATCGGCAAACCTGCCGCCCGAAAAAAATTAAAAGGCCAGTTTCGATTTTGGGGACATGAGAATGTGGGGGAGGAGATGGCGGATTCCATACTAAAGAGGCTCAGGTTCAGCAATAAAGAACGGCAATGCGTTACCCATCTAGTGAAGAACCATATGCTACATTATAAAGAGGATTGGACAGACAGCGCAGTGAAACGACTACTGGCAAGGTTAGGAAAAGACCGATTGGATGATTTTTTCCTGCTCTTCCAGGCGGATAAAAAGGCTACCGGCAAAGAGGAGAGAAAAGGATCATTGCTTAAGCAGTTAAAAAAGCGGATCCACCAAGTGCAATCAAAAAAAGAAGCGATAAAGACCACCGACCTGAAAATCAATGGACATGATATTATATCCTTGTTGGGAATAAAACCCGGAAAACGGGTGGGTGATATTTTGAATGCCTTGCTGGAAATGGTTCTTGAAAATCCCGAGAAAAACACACGGAAAAAGCTAAAAGAGGCCGTGGCAACATTTGCCCAACAATGAAGGTTCCCAGGTACGGGGAGCGTTTTGAATGGAGATGAAAATTGAATTGGAAACGTCAACTAACCGGAGATTATTCCAAAAGCGGACGTAGGTTGATCTTGTTGGATTATGACGGAACCCTTGTGGATTTTCATGATAATCCCGAAGAGGCAAGTCCGGACTCCAAACTTCTGTCTCTTCTGACCACTCTCCTTCAGGACCAAAAAAATGAAGTGGTAATCATAAGCGGAAGAAACCACGAGACCCTGGGTAAATGGTTTCATTCTCCGAATATGGCTTTGATTGCCGAACATGGCGCCTGGTTGAAAGAGGTTGGCGGAGACTGGAGGACCATGAAAAATATAAAAAATGATTGGAAGGAAAAGTTAAGGCCCATCCTTGAACTTTTTGCGGCCAAAATCCCAGGTTCTTTTGTTGAAGAAAAGTTTTTTTCCCTGGTTTGGCATTATCGAGCTTCCCACCTTGCTTCAGACTCTGTGAAGCCCGGAGAATTGAAAGATGCTCTCTCAGACGCAATAGATCGATTCGGCTTGGAAATTATGGAGGGAAACAAAGTCATGGAAATAAAAAATGTTGGGATTGATAAAGGCAGGGCGGCACTGAAATGGATTTCCAGGAAAAGCTGGGGCTTTATCCTATCGGTTGGAGACGACCGAACAGACGAGGATGTTTTTGATGTCCTTCCCGACTCGGCGTACTCTATAAAGGTGGGGGATGGTCCTTCCTATGCCAAACACCGTCTGGCATCGGTAGCGGATGTAAGGGCTTTGCTGAATGAGCTGGCAGGCCAGGGTGAATTTGTCCTTTGATCTTTTCAATAAAATCAGCCCTGTGGCGAGGAAATGTGTTGTATCGTATTTTATTGATTACGGATTTTGTTGTATAGTTTTATCCATAAGTGATTTTAAAAATCCCATATATGGAGATGTGAATGACTAGGAAAAATCGAAATATTGTTTTTTATGCATTGACAGTAAGTGACATTGTTCCTCCGCTGGGCATAGGCTATTTGGTCACAAGCTTGAGGACTCACAATTTTGATTGTGATATCCAATACATTGAAAATGCGAAAGATAATGAGAAGGCAGTGGAAGAAATTTGCAATTTGAAACCCTCGGTAATTGGTCTAACGTCCGTTTCAATGCATTTCAAGCAAATCAAAGACCTTTGTGAAAAACTCAAAAGCGCTTGTGATGCAATCATTTTACTTGGCGGTCCCCATATTACATCTGTGCCGGAGACACTGCCCCCGGAAGTGGATGTGGGATTTTTAGGTGAGGCGGAAGAGACTATAATCGATGTATTCAACCTTATCGAAAACAACTCATTTAACTCGGATAGTTTAAGAAAAATTCCCGGAATAGTTTTCTATGACGAAGGGAATAACCTTAACATTATAGATGACCGACGTCCTCCTAAAAACATAGATCTATGCGCACCCCCGGCAAGAGATATTTTCCCTGAATACTACTGGAAAAGGGATGTGGCAGTGATGCTAACTTCACGAGGCTGCCCATATAAGTGTTCTTTTTGCCAGGTAGTTGCCGTTACTAAGTTGTGCCGATATAATTCGCCCCAAAAGATAGTCGCTGAAATTCAGGAGCTTTATACCAAATATGGCATGAAGAACATCAGCATTGCGGATGATTTATTTGTTGTTAATAAAAAGAGAGTAAAACAACTTATAGAAGAATTAAAAAATAGTGGGCTGCATGGGAAATTAACATTTTGTGTGAATGGCAGAGCCAATGTGATGACAGAAGAACTTGTGGGATTATTAGCTGAAATGGGCACTACGGAAATAACCCTGGGCCTGGAGTCCATGTCGCAAAGAGTATTGAGTCTTCTTAAGGACAACGTTACTGTTGAAGATAATATTAATGCAATAGAAATCATCAATCGCGCCGGTATAAAAACCGGCGGATTGTATATGATTGGAACTCCTACCGAAACAATTGAAGAATTAGATGTAACTTATAGATTTTTGAAAGAAAACAGACATAAATTTGCAGGAGTAGAAGTATGCATTACGACACCATTGCCAAAAACGAAAATGTGGGATATTTGTTTAGAACGTGGTTTGATCGATTCAGATGTTCATAGTTTTAAGTGGGATAAACTTGCATTGGCTGTTGACGATTTTAATGCCAACCTATATGTTGGAGATATCAATCATCGTTTTTTTTCTCATATACATCAGCTATTCAGAAGATTGGCGCATCAGCCCGACCTACCTCTTCCGGATTCTATTTTGATAAGCGAAGAAAAAATAAAGGATAATTTTATAAAGCCGGCAATTAATGATTTTATGCAAGTAAGAGGAAGTTATCTTCCGGAAAAATGGGAACAAGGTGATGTTTTTTGGACAAATGGCCTTACCGGTACAGAGATTTATTTGAAACCTTCGGGAAATGAAAGCAAAATTGTGCTTGATTACTTCACAGGCCAGAAAGAAGGTGGGAATGGTAACTACAAAGTAGAAATAAAGCTGCTGGATTTTCAAGATGAAACCGTTTTGCTTGAATCAGAGTTAGAAGCACCTAAGGCTTCATGGCGTAAAGATTGCCTTGACTTACCTCCTCTCCATACAGTGAAAATGCTGAAACTTATCATTAACTCTGACTACTTTTGCCCAAAAAAATCGGGTCAATCGGAGGACCCCAGGAATTTAGGCATTGCCATTCGAGATATTTCACTTGTTTCGGACGAAAAGCAGGGATTCATTGCCAATTTGCTTTCTTATTTTAAGTGCAGATGCAAGTGAATATTGAAAATCAGTAGGCAACTTGCCGCTAAAAACTGCCCCTACAAATTTTGTCTCAATTTTCCAAATATGTAAGTATAGTGAATTCCTTTTGCCTTAGTACTTTCACTAAAATGTGGACAAAATTTATACCCATTATTCTAATCCTGTCATTTCTTGTCTGCTCCCCCGCCCTTGGAAAGGAAGACCGGAAGGAAAAGCGTAAGAAGGTGAAAATAACCTTGCCGGACAGTATTTTCCTTGCCTTGAGGCATAACCGAACCATTGAAAGCGCTTACCTGAATCGCATCTCCCAGAAGTACGGCCTTGCCGTGGCTGAAGACGAGTTTATCCCCGACCTGACCATTACCACCAAAGCGACGCGTAGTTATTCCGACGGCACACCGGACACCAGGAGCACCAGCAGCAACGCGGGAATCTCCTTCAATGTAAGAGAAAGGATTCAGACCGGTGGGCAGTTCAACTTTGTATGGGACAATGGCGTCACCAAAACAACCTCAGGTAAATACAGCCGCAACTCCTCTTATGCTGCCTCCTGGAATTTGACCTTCAGCCAGCCCCTGTTGCGAGGTGGAGGAATCGATGTGAACACCGCCTCGCAAACCATCGCCAGGTTGAGTGAAGAACAAAACATCCTTTCCCTGAAATCCACCATCATGTCCACCATCACCTCCGTAATTACCACCTATAGGTCTTATCTCCTGACCTTCCGGCAACTATCCATCGCCGATAGCTCTTTAAAAAGATCGAAGCATCTGCTTGGAGTCAACCAAGCGTTCATTGATTCTGGAAGAATGGCCAAGGTGGAAATCGTTCAGACCAAGGCGGATATTGCCAACCGGGAATTCAGCCTTCTTTCTTCGGAAAACAGCCTGGACCGGGCTCGCCTTTCTCTGATTCAGATTCTGGATATCGAGCGACACACCATGATCGATGTGGTGGAGGAGGGCAAGGTGAAACCGGTGCATCCATCTCTCAAGGAATGTGCCGAAATCGCTCTAAAGAACCGCCCCGATTACTTGCAGGCTTTGATCAGTCTCAAAATG
>JAJDAS010000322.1 GCA_029261755.1 Nitrospinia bacterium | reverse complement strand
AAAAAGATAGGCAAAAATAGTAATCTAAAATTCAAATCGATGCAGGTCGTTATTTATTGTAACTTGCTGATTTTTAAAGTATTTAAACGATTTTTTAAAAAAACGTTGGGACACTATTGAAGAAACATATTCAGTAATATCCATTAACAGGTACTTCAAGCCGCCAATGAAGGTACAATATATGCCTGGCATAACGAAAAGTCAATAATCAAAACTCCATGAGGAATAGTGACAAGAAAAACCTGCTATATCGCGCAACCCGTAACCCGCAACTCGTAACTGCTTTTTTTTGCTTGAAAAATAACCCATGTGCTACCCTTAGCTGAAACCACCCACCTATTTTGGTATGCGTTCACAAGCTTTTCCGTAAACTTTTATAAGGTTGTCGTTTACCAGTACCGGTGAAGTAATGGAGTAATGGGGCCAGGATTTCCGTTTACCAATGCAATCGAGTCATTTACCTTGGGTTTTTCCGATACTCCACCACTCTATTACTCCCTCTATGAATGGGATAGTAGCTTCCTTTTACTAGGTAGCCATGCTCCCGTGAACAGTCACCTATTTTGTTATGTCTACCAAACTACAAGAATATTTAAAGAATGAAACGGCCCTGCTAAAAGAAGAGGGTCTTTTCCGCGAATTGAAAACTATCCGGGAACGTAAAGGAGCCTGGGTGGATTTGCAGGGACGGAAAGTCCTCGATCTTTCCTCCAACGACTATCTTGGATTGGCCTTGGACCCGCAACTGGCCGAGGCCTTTCAACAAGCTTTGGAAATGTGCGGTACCGGCTCCGGAGCCTCCAGGCTGATTTCCGGGAACATGTCTCCCCACGAAGAGTTGGAATCCGCCATAGCGAACTTCAAAGGGGCCGAATCCGCCCTCCTCTTCAATTCCGGCTATCACGCCAATACAGGCGCCATACCCGCTCTTTTCGGAAAAGGGGATTTGATCCTGAGCGATGAATTGAATCACGCTTCCATCATTGATGGATGCCGCCTAAGCAAGGCCAGGGTTGTAAAATACCCTCACAAGGATTGCACGGCGCTGAGAAAGTTGCTCCACGAAAACCGGGATTTTGAAAAGATCGGGATCATCACAGACGGCGTGTTCAGCATGGATGGCGATGTCGCCCCTTTGCCGGAAATTGTGGAAATCGCCAGTGAGTTCGATGCTGCGGTGATGGTGGATGACGCCCACGGAGTGGGCATACTTGGAGCAACCGGCAGGGGGACTTTGGAGCATTTTGGCCTTAGCTCGGAGAGTGTCCCTATCCAGATGGGCACCCTGGGAAAGGCCCTGGGCTGCTTTGGCGCTTATGTGGCGGGGGAAGAGAAACTGAGACAATTCCTCATCAATAAAGCTCGTTCCTTCATCTTTACCACCGCTCTTCCCCCCGCCCTTGCGGTGGCGGTGAAACAGGCCATTGAAATCGTACAAAATGAGCCATCTTTGAGGGAGCGGCTGTGGGAAAATGTCCGTTTCTTCAAGGAAGGGTTGAAAGATATTGGATTGGACACCATGCAGAGTGAAACGGCCATCATCCCCATTCTCATAGGCGACGCCTCCCAAACCATGGAAATCCACCGGGAATTGCTAAAAGAAGGGGTCTTCATCCAGGGAGTTCGACCTCCCACCGTTCCGAAAGGGAAATCGAGGTTACGGGCCACCGTCTCCGCCGCCCATACAAGGGAGGACCTGGAGTTTGCTTTGGGTGCTATTGCGAAGGTGTTGGGGTAGGACAGGGTGGCAAAAGCGTTAACTGAATTTTAAACTGGGAAATGCAAATTTTTTGAACATTTTTTCAATCTTCCTTGTTTAGCTTCGCTCCCAATACACCTGCCAGCAAACCGAAAAGATGCCCTTCCCAGGAAACACCCGGCATGAGTGGCAATACCCCCCACAAAATTCCGCTGTAAGCAAAAAGAGTTACAACGGCCACGGCAAGAGAGCCAACGCTCTTTTCATAATAGCCCCGCGCTACCAGGTATCCGAATAACCCAAAAATCACGCCGCTTGCTCCCACATGGTAAGAAGCCCTTCCGAAAAGCCAAACACCCAGACCTCCGGCAATGGCAATGAAAATAAAAGTCTCCACGAATTCCCTGGTCCCACGAACGAGAACCAGACCGCCGAGAATCGCCAAGGGAAAGGTATTGCTCACCAGATGAAGAATGCTGCCGTGCAGGAAGGGGCTAGCCACTATTCCTATCAGCCCGGATAAGGAGCGTGGTTCGATTCCATATACAGAAAGCCGGTGGTCGAGAAACCAATTGATGGCTTCTATGCCCCAAAGCAATGCTACCAAACCGATGATGGTGGTGATTCGTTCTTTCATGGGTACCTCATAGGTATTTACGCAATCATGTTGAAGGAAATCCTTTATAAAAAATACTTTACCACGGAAACTTACGGAAGAGCACGAAATCATCTTGTTTTTTTCGTGAGTTTCCGTGCCAATCCGTGGTGAGCTTTTTTGCCGGTATTTCCCTCAACTCCCCAAAATCTCCCGCATATTTGCAAAAAATGCCTTGGCGTCCTTATCGGTTTTTTCCGGATCTTCATCCCCCGCCTGATTCCCCAGGTTCAACGCATCATCGGGAATTTCATCCAAAAACCGGGAAGGCATGGTGGGTTCCGGCTTCCCGTACTTCATCCTTCGGCCCGCGTAAGTTAGGTACAACTCCTTCATTGCCCTGGTCATGCCCACGTAAAAGAGTCTCCGCTCCTCCTCCACGTCGGTGTCTCGGCCCATGGATTTCTTGTGAGGCACGATTTCTTCTTCCGCCCTGGCGATAAAAACCACAGGGAATTCCAACCCCTTGGCCGAGTGAAAGGAGATGAGGGTAACCCCGAACACCTTTTCTTCCTTTTCCACCTCCATATCCGTGAGGGCCATGGACTCCAAAAAGCCCTGGAGCGAAGGCTCCATTTCCTCTGTTTCGTAGTGGATCATGGAGTCCACAAACCCGTTGATGTTTTCCGTTTTGCTCTTGGCCACCTCCGGGGTTTTATAAAGATCGAAGAGGTATTCCTTGTAATCGATCTCCACTATGAGTTCCTTCAAAATCCTCCCCATCTCTTTACCGTCTCGGAAGGCGCTTTTGTAGCGGAGGATCAATTCCGCGAAATCGCTGGCCTTTGCCGCCACTTTTTTCGCGATCCCCTCCACCTCCTCTGCCCTACGCAGGGCTTGGAGAAAGGATATGGAATGACCATTGGCAAAGGAACTCAATTTTTCCAGGGCACTGGGACCCATCCCCCTTTTGGGAATACCCACCGCTCTCAACAGGCTAAGGTGATCGTTGGGGTTGGCGATGATTTTCAGGTAGGCCGCGATGTCCTTGATCTCTTTCCGCTCAAAATAACTGGTGCCACCCACCACTGTGTAGGGGATTCGGTCTTTTCGTAAGGCCTCCTCGAAGGAACGGGAGAGGTTATTGGTCCGGTAGATGATGGCAAAATCCTCGTAAGCCATGCTCTTGTCAAATTTCAACTGGGCAATGCGGTCCGTTATCCACTGCGCTTCCCCTTCCACCGTTCCAGCCTTGTAAAGCCGCACCTTGGGTCCCAATCCTTTCCGGGTCCAGAGGGATTTTTCCATCCTCCTTTTGTTGTTTTTGATTACCGCATTGGAGGCTTTGAGTACGTGCCCGATGGATCGGTAATTCTCTTCCAACCGGACCACCTTGGTACCGGAAAAATCCTTTTCGAAATCGAGAATATTCCCAAGCTGCGCACCGCGCCATCCGTAGATGGACTGGTCGTCGTCCCCCACCACGCAGAGGTTTTTGCGTCCACCCGCCAGCAGCTTCAGAAATTCGTATTGGGTGCTATTGGTGTCCTGGTACTCGTCCACCATGAGGTACCAAAACCTTTCCCGGTATCTATCCAGGATCTCGGGATTCTGCTTAAAAAGCTTCACGGCAAGTAAGAGAAGATCATCGAAATCCAGGGCGTTGAAGGCCTTCAGGGTCTCCTGGTATTTTGGATAAAGGGTATGGAAAATGGCCTCCATGGGGTCTTCCTCCGGTTCTTTGCCATTTTCCGGGGATAGAGGAGGAAGGCCGTTCTTGGTCCGATTGATCCTTTCCATCACCGACTCCACCCGGAACGATTTATCCCGCACATGGACATCGCTCATGAGGCTTCTCATGAGGGATAGTTGTTCCGATGTGTCGTAGATGGAAAAGTCGCCACGGTATCCCAAATGCTGAATTTCTCTTCTTAAGATATTCAGGCATACGGAGTGAAAGGTGGAGATGGTGGGTCTTCCGTTGCCATTTTGATTGGCCATGGCACGGACTCTTTTCCTCATTTCCCTGGCGGCTTTGTTGGTGAAGGTCACGGCCAGGATTTTCTTCGGTTGCACTCCTTGGGCCATGAGGTAAGCGGTCCTGGTAGTAATGACCCTTGTTTTACCGGAACCCGCCCCCGCCAAAATCAAGAGGGGGCCTTCCGTATGGGTAACTGCTTCTTTTTGCCTGGGGTTCAGGCTTTCCATTTCTGTTCGGATGTTTTTCATGTTGTTTGTTTAAAAAAAATTAAAATCAAGAACAAAATCTTTAACTGCTTAGCCACCAAGGCACAAAGACACAAAGACACAAAGAAAAATGAGGAACATTGAACCACGAATTAACACGAATTAAAGCCTCAAAGAATTAGTTGAATTAGTGGTTCAAGCTTTTTAGTTTTTGTTCTTTCACCTCTTCGTGCCTTAGTGCCTTAGTGGCTGAGTAGTAACGAATCAAATATATTTTGCTGGTACTTTAGGGGGTTGGAGCAGCGAGAATTATTGCAGGCTCGGACTATAAAAGATGAGCATCATTTCGGGGAACGCACAGCCCGCACTCCTTCGGGATTATGGAGTCAGCTGGCAAAAGGTTATTCTTTCGTTCCAGGGGTCCGTTCCATATGGTTTTTCAGCCGTCCCTATTTCCGGCAACGGTCAAGAATCCGTTGGTAAACGGCTTTCATGAAGTCCGCGTGGCGAGGAATTCGTTCGCTGATTTCTCCGGCCAGTTTTTCATTGTAGGCATGAGAGGAAAGGTTTCGGTCATCAATAATCGTTAAGGCATACTCTGTTTCTTCGTCCGAAAGAAGCCCTACATTTCTGCACTCCCGCATGATCGCTTTAGGAAAAAGCGCTTCTATTTTTTCCTGAGCCAGGAGATATTCTTTAAGTGTTTTCCAAAAAAGTTCGGAAGTATATTCAAAGCGCTGAATCATGGAGTCGCGGATGAAATCGTTTTTTTCCTCCAGCAAAACTTCCAAAAGCGAATTGAGCGCCTTTTCAAACTGTTTTCGTTTTTTGTTAAACATTGAGGAGCCTTTTTTTTAAGCTCATAGTATAGGAATTTCCATTTTTTTGGCTTATAAATCAATCTGTTAACTGTAACTCCACTCGTTTTAATAGAACGCGGATGACACGGATAACGCTGATTTTCACGGATTTTTCCGGTTTCATTTTGCTTTATCAGTGAAAATCCGTGTCATCTGCGACATCCGCGTTCTATTTTATAGTTTTTTTGGTTCGCCGCAGATCTTAAGTTCTTAAAGCCAAATAATTTTATCGTAGGAAAAGACATGGTCCTTAAAATCTTTTTCCACTAAATTAAAGTTGACCACATCCACAAAATAAGGAAAGGTGGAATCCTCCAACTCTTCTTTCAATGCTATCAATTTTTTCTCGTCGATTTCACCTGCCACGCCTAAGTCTATATCCTTAAATTTTTCCCGGAACAAAACGGAACCGAAAACAAAAACCTTGTTTGTTGATTCAGGGAAATACTTCCTTGCCGTTACTTTCAAAAAATCGATATATTTTTTCTTAATCACTTCTATCCTTTTCTCTGCGTCTCAGCGCGAGTCTAAAGATTTTAGAAGGTAGGTTTTGTTTGAACCGCCTATAATTGTGCAATATTGCGTGTTGCCTTTAGGCAGCACGAGCGCCTGGGGTTCCCTGGCCTGGCCTGAGCCCGTAGGGCGATGGGCAGGCCAGGTAACCCCGATAATATTCACATGGAGGAGGACTATGATCAACAATACCAACCACAACCGATGGACCAGGCTAAATGCCAAGAACTATGACAATATGTTCATAAACGAAATGCTCGTGGGTCTTAATTGCTCTCCATTTGAAG
>JAJDAS010000321.1 GCA_029261755.1 Nitrospinia bacterium | reverse complement strand
GGTATCAAGGAGGTCTATATTGATCTGAAAAAGGGGATAGACCCCACCGCGTCGTTGCCCTCTACTGAAAAGAAGCAAAGTTTTGAGTATCTCCCCATCTCCGCTGAAAGGCTCCTGGTTGATACAGTCATCCCCTTTGATATCTTCACAAAGCAGGATGACGAATGCTCCCTCTATTTACGGAACGGCCTCCCTTACCATTCGGAGGTGCAATACTACCTGGAGTCCAACTCCATTCCTTATATTTACATTTCTTCCACGGATAAAGAGATTTTCGAAAAGTATGAAAAAAGTATTCAAAAGGAGAAAAAATTATCTCAAATGGGACTTGCCGGTGGCTTTGAATCACAGGAAAAGGTGGAACAATATAACCATTATTTGAATAACTACATGCCGGTGGACTCGAACATTTTCGTACCCGGCACTAAGGTCCCCTTCAACCTTTTTCTGGAAAAAGACACTACGGTTACCCATATTTTGGAAGCAGATAGTATTGTCCCGGAAAATGAAACCTTTTGCAGTAACAAGATAGCCCAGGACCGGGTCAACCTCCTTATTCATCTCAATGAAAAAAATGCTTATAAAATATTTCTTAATGAGTTGGCGTCGAGGAAATCCTCTAGTGATTCAGAAAAGGCCCTGAAGGTCCGAATGGCTGTCATTAAAGAAAGCTCCAAACTGGTCACCAAGGACCTCATGGACAACCCCAGGAGCGGGGATACGGTGAAAGAGGCGGAAAATACGGTTTTGGATCTCATAGCCAATGTGCTGGAAAATCCTTCCAGTTTCTATGGTTTAATGACCATCAATACTTACGATTATTACACCTATGTCCACTCGGTAAATGTTTGCACCCTCTCCATTGGGCTTGGGATAGCCTCGGGTCTGGAAAAGAAAGACCTTTTTGAGCTTGCCGTGGGAGCTTTGATGCACGATGTGGGGAAGAGCAAGGTGCCAAGTCGTCTAATCAACAAACCGGGTAAGCTAACGGACCAGGAATTTGTGAAAGTGCAAAATCATGTCAACAGGGGGTATAGTGTTCTGAAACAGCATAAGTCTTTGCCAAAAAGGGCCTTCATTCCTCTTCTTCAACATCATGAGAAGCTGAATGGAACGGGCTATCCTAACAAACTCGATAGCACAGATATTCATCTCTTCGGCAGAATTTCTGCCATTGTGGATGTGTATGATGCTTTGACCACCGAACGTGCCTACAAAAAGGCCTTCAAGCCCTTCGATGCGGTCCATTTTCTGGCAAAGAATGAAGATGTTTATGATCAGGGCATTTTTAAGAATTTTGTCGCAACACTTGGAAAACAACAAATTGACTGACAAGGAAATTGATTGCTGTTTCTTTGACTGCCGAAGGGCTGGCCCATATTCTTTTCACTGGCCTAGCCAATATGTTAGCATTAAAGGTTCAAAAAAAATGGTTTTCTTTTAAAAACAATGTGTTCCAAGCCGTAAACTCTATCCTGTAGTGGCATTTGTTGATTTCTTTTTCTCATCAAAATAACTCGTGAACCGTTACTTAAAAACTAATGGAAACAAATAATAAAGAACAGAGTGAAGTCAAGGATATCTTGAACCAACAGCGGCAGTTAAAGCTTGCCAGGGAAAAGGTTTCCGGATTTCATAATAAGCATGTTTACATCATCAGCGGTGATTTTTCCAACCGCGGTGTGATCCAGGGCCATTTCAAAACCCTCGGCTTCCCTTCGGAAAAGGTCAAGGCAACTAATACTCCCGCTGAACTGCTGAGCCGCCTACAGGAGTCTTCAGCAAATGTTGACCTCATCATTTGCCACCAGCACATCATTGACAGCCGTTATTCCAACCAGACAGGATCTCAACTAATAAAGATAGTTCAAGATGTGCTTCACAATCTGGGTTCGGTGAAAGAAATTCCTGTCATTTTTATGGAAAAGAATTTTGAGAAAAAAGATATTATCTCCTCCATCCAAGCCGGTGTCTCGCAATTCTTAGTCCTTCCCTCCGACCCTGTAGCGCTGGCCAACAAGTTAGCGGACGTTTTTGAACAACCAAAAGACTCCCCAATCTCCCAGGAAGTTTCCAAGCTAATCCTTGAAGGTAATAAGCTTCAGGAGCAAGGTCTTTTTGAAAAGGCCATCGCTTGTTATAACAGGGCCTTGGAAATTGGGGGTGAGAATGTGGAGGTTTTAACGGAAAAGGGAAACACCCTGCTTAAGATAGGAGACGTGGATCAGGCGATCAAACTGTATAAGCGGGCAACGGAAATCGAATCCAACTTCCCGAGAGCCTACCAGGGTCTGGGGATGGCTTATGAGCAATTGGGTGACTTTAATGAGGCAAAGAAAAATTACAAAAAAGTGCTGGAGTTGGAGCCTCAGAATGTTCAGATTCACTACAATCTAGGAATGCTTCACCAGGATGAGGGTGATTGTGAAAACGCTGAGAGCTGTTTCAAGCAGGGACTAAAGCTGAACCCGAGTTTTGTTAAAAACTATCTTGGTTTAGCGAAAAATTATGAGGCCATGGATAACCATAGAAAGGCTTTGAAGGTATACCGGAAGGCAATTGATCATAATCCCAACCAAACTTTTCTCTATGTAACCGCTGGAGATTTCTGTCTGAAGCACAGCATGAACGCGGAGGCGGAGGAGATTTTCAGCAAGGCCATTTCGGCGAATGAAAAACACATTCACCTATATAACCGCATGGGAATCGCCCTTAGAAAACAGAAAAAATATAATGAGGCCATTACCAATTTCGCTAAGGCGATCAAAATCAGCCCGCAAGATCCTGCCTTGCGTTACAACCTGGCGAAAGCATACTACATTAAAGGGGATGAAATAACGGCGATGAACAAGCTGCAAAAAGCTTTTGAGATGGAACCTGAACTGAAATCAAAATTCGAGCAGGACAGGAGCTTTGCCAAACTCATGGCTAAATATCCGGATAGATTCGAGTAATAAATAACGCTGGGATGTAAAAAAGAAAATAAATTAAGGCACGATTTTATGAAACCGTCTAAAAGGCGGGACTCCAAACTTTATTAGACACATTTTTTACCTACCTATTATTACCGTTACAATTCCACCCCCAACACTTCTGCTGCCTTTTCTATGATATACTTTTTCTGAAAAGGCTTGGTAACATACATATCCGCCCCCACCTCCATACCTTTCTTCCTGTCAAGTTCTTGTCCTTTTGCCGTTAGTAAAATGATATAGACATCCTTCAACCCAAGTTTGTTTTTCACCTCGTCGCAAACATCAAAACCATTCATTATAGGCATCATTATATCAAGGAAGACCAGTTCCGGCTTTTCCTTTTTGATTATCTCCAGCCCTTCTTCGCCATTATCCGCAGTCAGGATGTCAACGCCCCTCTCTTCAAAATCTTCAAAGATTTGTTCCATGAGAAGCGTAATATGGGGTTCGTCATCCACGATTAATATCTTAGGCATTTTTTTCTCCTTTTGGAATAAAACAAGTTAGCTCCTTTACAGGGGGTTCTTCCCGGACAAAACCAGGATGAAAACATTTTCAAGCCCCTTCTCGAAACGCAGGGTTTTGATGGAAGGCTCTTCTTCATAAATCTTAGAATCCACAACTATCAAATCCGGCAGAAGGGTTCGTGCCTTTTCCATTCCTTCCGATCCGGTACAAACTCCATCCACAGTGTAGCCTTTTCCCTCCAAGGCATCCTTTAAGGTCTCCAGGGTCCGGGTATCACTGTCTATAACAAGAGCCTCTTTTTTTGATTTCCGTTCAGAGGTAAGCATCTCTATATCACGAAGGAGAACTTCCTTATTCACCGGTTTTGTAAAGTACCGGTCGATGCCTAAACGGTGGCCCCGCTCCTGGTCTTGAATAATGGATAAAATCACAATGGGAATGGCGGCGGTAAGGGGATCGTTTTTCAAAACAGCGGCGGCGTCAAATCCACTCATACCCGGCATCATGACGTCCATGATCACAAGGTCCGGCACCTCGGATTTCACCTGTTTTACAGCATCAAAACCGTCTACGGCTTCCCTGACATCATAACCTGCCTCTTCCAGTTCCTGCCTCAAAAGCTCTCTGATATGCGCGTCATCATCCACTACCAGGATCAACTTCTTTTTATCTTTAGCCTTCGGTTCCGTGGTGATGATGTGATCCTTGACCTTCCTCAACAGGGCTCCTATATCCGCAAATTCCATTTTATTATCGGGAACCGTTTTTATGGGCAAGGTAAAAAAGAAAGTACTCCCTTCTCCCCTCCTGCTCTCAACCCAAATCCCACCGCCATGATGAGTAACAATCTGCTTGCAGATTGGCAGGCCCAGACCCGTTCCCTTGGGTTTATCCGTCAGGGTATCGCCCACTTGCTTAAATCTTTCAAAGACCTCGCTTAAGTCCTCTTCCACTATACCTTCACCACTGTCAATCACGCTTACCAATACTTCGCCATCCTTCCTTTTTGCCTTGCATATAATCGATCCCTCATGGGTAAATTTGACAGCGTTGGAGATAAGGTTGATAAGAACCTGAACCAGTCTATCACGGTCACCGATGATCGGAGGCAAACCCTCCTCCACCTCCTTGATCATTTTCAATCCCTTATTTTCGTAAAGGGAATTGGTAGCGTCGGTGGCATGGTCAATGATTTCAGAGATGGAGATAAGATCGTCCCGCCACTCTATTTTCCCCGCTTCCATCTTGGATAAATCCAACAGATCGTTGATGAGAGTGGTCAGTCGTTCACCCTCGGACACCACGATTTTCAGGTTTTTGGTGATCTGGTTTACCACCCTTTCCACCTTCCTTTCGCCCACATCCACGACTGGAAATATTACGTCGTTCAGTTTCTCTTGAATGATCTCCACAAAACCGATCACCGAGGTCAAGGGGGTCCTTAGCTCATGAGACACTGTGGAAAGAAATTCAGACTTCATTTGGTCGATCTTCTTTTCGTTTGTTATATCCCTAACCAATATGACCTTGCCAAGGCATTCTCCAGAGGAGAGGCCTTTTGAGGACTGCTTTTTATAGATGGAAGTCACTATCGCCTTTCCGATCCTGTTTTCCGCCAGGGGAATGTCGGAGGCATGAATTCGGTCGGGATAGGTTTGGCTTTGTTCGCACAGGTCAGCGAGGTTGTCACCAAAGGTTACTTTGCTGTCCTTGCCCATCAAATCATCATGTTTTTGCAAATCGAACATGGTCTTCAAAGCGGGGTTGATCAGGGTAATTTTTCCATCGGGGCTTGTTACGAGGAGTCCGTCCGCCATATTGTCTATAATGGCCTTTAGAGAGGTCAGGGTATCTTCCAGTTCGCCCGTGGCGTCCAAGACCGATTGCTCTAAGGTCTCAAAAATCATGCTGTAGTTTCTGGCAAGATTTTTTAATTCCCCGGCCAGGGGCTCCAGTTGATCCCCGGAGTTCACTGCCAGAGGAGCGGAAAAATCCTGGGAAGCGACCTTTCTTATATATTCAGCCAGCTTGGAAATATTTTCTGAATTGCCCATTTAAAATAAAAGCCAAGAAAAAGATAAAAGATTTTTAACCGCGAATGTACGCGAATAAAGAAAAACCAAAAAAAATAACCTATTTCGTATCTATTGGTTCTATGGTTTTATTCGCGTAAATTCGCGACCATTCGCGGTTAAAATGTTTTTTTTGAATTTTTATCTAATCAACGAATTTTTTGAATTTTAAAAAGCGGAATTTGCCAATACCTTCATCTTGCTTCACTTCTTGAAAAAATTCGCAGGACATGCAAGAAACCCGCTTGGCGGCAAAAGTACCCTGTACTTCCTCCCCGCAAAATGTGCCGGTGACCGCCCAACAAATCCTGCCCGCGTTTTCTCCATGGTTCAGGCCATGGGCGGAGTCATCAACAGCAGCAGGACAAATACCCAGTTCTTCCA
>JAJDAS010000320.1 GCA_029261755.1 Nitrospinia bacterium | reverse complement strand
TTGTCAGGAAAGCTTCCCACCCCATCATCTGCGCAATGGTAGCAGGTTTCCCTAGGGTACTGACGGGAATACGCCAGGTATAATCAACGATGTATCTCGTTGTTATACAATCAATTATCCAACTTCGGGTCGCAAATAACGCCCAAAAATAAGTTGCGCCGTGCGGACTCGGCGCGTAATTAAAACCCTGTAACAGGATAATGCCTGCACGAAAAAGACCGCTGATCGGCGTCAGGTTCATTTGATAGTTATATTTTTTTGGAGATTTTATGTCCTATACCAATTCTGTTCTTCGCACCACGCAAAGGGAAAAAAATGCCATGGAAATAGGCAAAGAAATTGCAGAGCTTCTTTGCAAAAAAGATTTATCCTATATTGAGGCAAAAAAGTCCCTGGAATTTGCTATGGATGCCTTAATGTGGGTTTCTGTGAGAGAGATTAATCCTCCAAAAGATTAACGAACTCTTTATAGCATTCCATGATCATGTCATTTGTATTACGAGAGCTTATCACTTCTTTGGACAGGTCATTTGCTTTGGATAGGTCTTTTCCTAAATCAAGAACATTTGATGCCAGGGTAAGATTAGATGCAACAATAGCTTTTGTATCTTCTGATAATTTTGCCATTAAGACCACCTCCTTCCGGGAGATTTAATTGAAGAGTGGGTGGATGCGTTAACATCCACCCACTCAGTTTTATAACAATAGAGTGATCAAGATGACAATAATCCATAAGATTTTTGCTAAATCAATTTTTACCCCTATTGTTATGTTGAGCTTCTCCATGAGAATAAATTCCTTGAATAAGCCCAAGCCGGCCTGGGCGGTTAACCCAAGTGCATTTTATTCGCGCCCTGACTGGCGCTATCCACCTACCGTGGCCTTTGGCAGATGGAGGACAGAATCGGGAAGTCAAGAAAGTATCTTGAGCCTTCATCTGCCAAGCCGGAGCGACCAGCTCCGACATCGGGCCTGGTCATGGCCCTATCCGGGGGTCTTGCCGAACTTGGCATCCCCCGGAATGCTTTAATGCTTTATTAATATAACGCTTATAATTATATTTTTTTTGGAGGTTTGTAATGAAAACTAATGAAATGGCAAATATACTCCCTTTCAAGTTCGATGATCAAAGTACTGGAGACAAAATTGAGATATCGGTATCATCAAGATATTCAAAGCTAAAAATAAACGAACGAGAATATTTTTTCATTAGAGAAACGGGAAAATTTGACGGCACTGCAATGCCTATGAAGGATTAAGTGTATCCTTTTTCTTTCTCCCACTTCCGGGCGGCTTCTTCAGTGGTTGCTCGTCCGACTTGGACTATACGGCTTTTTGGCCATTTTCCTTGATGTTCTTGTTCGCGGCGTTCCAAGTCATTAGTAATGCCGCCATGAACAATTTTGTTGCCAACTTTTTGTTGGTATTTATAGGTATCTCTTGGTTTTGGCATATTAAAATGTCACCTCCTTATAATACTCGTTCGTTTATTTTATTATAGGGTATTGCGATTACTGCGGTTAAAATCCAAAGTATCGCCATAAGAAAAAAATAACCAATAGCACCCAGGATTTCAAAATGAAATATACTTGCTAATGTCGCAAAAGCAGAAGCCAAGCCACTAATACCGAAAACAAGAATCCAGAACCAACGTTGCATCAATAGAAATAAAAAGAAAATTCCTGCAACGATAAGTATAGCAACAATAATAATATTTCCTATTTCCATTTATTTAAATTTCTCTAAAGAGTAGTAAAAGAAATGGCCCTCAGCAACCCAATTTAAATATAACGCCTGGAATCACTGGGGCCGAGCAACAAGGAGAGAAACATTGAAAAACCAGAAAATAATGACAGCCCAGAACCTAACGAAAAAAACCCGCTGCTCGGACTCCAGTGGATTCCATCGTTATGCCTTCAATTAGTATTCAATTGCAATTTTATGAAGATTGGACCTCTATGGCATTCTATGGTTTGATTTGCTATAAATCCTCAGGCACGACTAAAGCTAAGTAATGTAATTATGTTTAAATTATAATGATTCAATGGCAACATCTTGCGCATTATAACCTTTTGATGTTTCAATAACTATAAAGCTTACATTGTCACCATTCGATAACGACTTATAGCCTTTTCCTCTGATATCGTTGTAGTGAACAAAAATGTTCTTTCCATTTTTACTATGGATAAAACCATATCCTCTCGTATCACTAAACCAATCAACAACTCCTGATTCTCTTTTGACTGTTGCGGTAGTAATTTCCCCAGAGCTTCTTTTGGAACCGATTGCTTTTTTTTCAAGAGATTCTGTAAATATTTTTCGTTTCGAAGAATCAACTTTTTCAAACGATGAATTCTTCAGAGTGGAATCAAGAACTTGTGTAGCATTTTTAAAGGCAGTGACCGCCTTTTCTTCAGCCCAAAGAATATTTAAAAGGGCGCTGCAATATTTATCAATTTTAGGGCTATTCAATGGGGGCGGGGCAGATTTTTCGTTTTGCAATCTAAAAATTAAAAGTAGATGATATTTAAATAATTTATATCTGCTACTTATACGTTTTTGGTTAAAGAAACGCTCAAGCAAATATAATGCGAAACCACTTACATAGTATGGATATAACATGTGACTTTGGTTGAAAATTTGACTACGGTTCTGAGATAAGAGATTGCCATAATACCGGTGAGTGCTATGAGGGCCATTAAGAAACATTGCAAGAAAACATTTGGCTTGAGTAGGTAGTGAAATAATTTGATATTTTTTTACGTAAGGTTGATTTTCATATTGTTTTGATCGCCGTTCGTAATAGAGTCTTTTCCCACTTTCTTTATCAAATGAAGCGTAAAATTCTTCAAGCTTTTTATGTAATGTTGAAAGAGATTCAAACGCTTCCTTTTTTACCTCTGTTTGCCTATTGGTGGCCATAATAATTCTATTAGTTATTTCAACGTCCTCAGTTACAATGAGCTTAATTGGAAGTAATAAATCTTCTGAAATTTCATCTTTGTTAAGGCAAAGTATATGACTTGTTTGACACCCATTTACAATTTGAAAATCCTTTATTTTAAAGGAAGTACCAGTTTGATTAACCGATTTAGCAACAATGGTAATTCCATTATTCAGGAGAGAGAAGTGGCTATTGAGTTCGGCCTCACAAACAGTCTCTTTGATTTCTTGATTTACTTGATTATTTCCCTGGAAATCACGAACGTTATCGTAAAATAAACTTCTTTGAATATTTCCATCCTCATCGGTTATAAGTTTGAGATATTCTGAGCTTGGTAAAATCCCTATATAAGCAGTATGGATTCTGTCCATGTTAGGCAATATAGTATGTTTCTCAAAATTAATTTCTCTAACGACCTTATGTCGAAGTGCTCTATAAATGTTTTTTATTTGTTCGGCGTCAACAGGATTGAAACTTACCTGGCTGAATAAGTGAGTATTCTTTAAATCTATTTTTCCATCTTCGATAATGCTAACTATATTAGAATCTTCTTTCCACTCACCAGTTGACACATAATACATGTTACAAATTGGATTGTTGTCCATGTCAATGCTTGAGTCATAAATATATTCCTTAAGTGCAAATAAATTTTGAACTTTTTCATTTGTATTAATCGAGCTAGCTTGTTTAAAAAAATTTTTAACACCAAAAATAAACTTACCAATTTCCCCCATATCAAATTTTTTAGAAGTCTTTGACTGAATAAAAATAAACTGTACATCAAGTCTTTTTAAAGTTTCTTTGAAATAATCGATATCTTCTTTTGATGTTACTATATGTTCATTGACAAGTATGGCGATTCCGTCTATTGAACTGTCGTTTGCTCCGCCTATATTAATATCTTCAAAATCGAAACTATCTGAGTGAATACGAGATAA
>JAJDAS010000319.1 GCA_029261755.1 Nitrospinia bacterium | reverse complement strand
ACAAAGCACAAGCCACCTTATCAGACCTAGAAAAAAAGATTCTCCAGTATGGCAAGGAAAATCTTTACGATATCCTTCATTTTACATCCACTGGACTTTTAGAAGTTTTTCACTGCAAGGGGACCAGAATCTTTCTAGAGGATCTCGCGGAAGGGCTCCTCATCTGCCGATATGCTCTTTCGGAAAGGTACCAAAAGGTCCGCGGCACCAGTTGCTTCATTTCCAACATGGAATCCATAGTTTCAAGGGCCTTTGTTAACAAAGAAACAATAGCCTCTTGGAAAAGCTCCAATGGGCAAGCCTTTTCCCTGGGCGAATTTGAAAAAAAGCTCGGAATCGAAGAGTCCGTTGCCATCCCGATCATGGACGGCCAGAAATCCATCGGCGTCATCTGTCTCGATTACCACCATAGCCCTCAATCCATCAATGAGCAGAATTTAGAGCTTCTAAAAAACTTTCTTGCCTCCATCTCCTCTCTTATTGAACAGGCATCTCGTTATCACCAGGAAATTACTTTTTCAAGACAAGTGGATGCTGCCAGGAAAAATAATGTAGCTACCATCATGCTACGCTCCTCGGTTAAGTTAATCGATAAACTAACCCTGGCCTCTGTTATTATCTCGAAACCTATTTCGGAACTCAGGCGACCCAGGTTGTCCGGTCAATCTAAAGCCGGCAAGGGCGCTGGTATTTCCGAAATTCTAGCGGTTTACTCCACCGATGTTTCCGAACGGGAAATCCATGAAAATCCAGACTTCATTTCCGCCATTAAGATGGAGGGCTTGTTAAGCAATATCGTTCAATTTCATTCTTCCAAGGGCTTGATCTGCAAAGAGAAACACTCCCCCCCCCTCTATTTTAAGGATATACTTCATGAGGAATTCTCGCCCAAAGAGGCCCGCAAGAAACTAGGCTTTCGTACCCTTTACATGGTTCCCAGGTTTGACCCGGAATCAGGGCAACTGGTTTGTGTGGTCAATTACTATACAAAGGAACCTTATTCCTTTTCCGATTTTGAAAAGGGAATGTTGAATGATCACGCCAAAATGCTTGAGCGAATGATTCAGGATGTGGGCAAGGACCACATCGAGATCAAAATACTAAGTGAAATCGAGGCCCTGCGTCAGGAAAAAGATACGGATCTTTCTCATTTTCTTAAGCGTGTTTTGTCCATGGCATCGGAACTGATTGGAGCGGATACGGGTACCATCTCTCTGCTCAAAAACATTGATGAAGCCATGTGGTTGGTGGTGGAAGATGAAAAAGGCCAGATAGTGGGCGCCAAAGCCAGGGAATGGGAAAAGCAGCACATCCCCCCCCTAATGGTGGGAGGAGAAGAGATTCCGGTGGACCAGCGCTCTCTGACTGGATGGGTAGCCCATACCAAGAAGCCGGTGATTTGTAATAATGTGAAAACGGAAACCTCCGGGAACGGTTTTTATCTCCAAGTTTCTTCCTCTGTAAAATCCGAAATGGCAGCCCCAATATTGTTCGACGAAAAAGTTCTTGGCGTTGTCGGCCTGGATTCCTTCACCGAAGGATATTTCACCATCGAGCACCAGCGCATTCTTTCCATTATCTCCCAGCTCATAGCCGAACGCGTGGGAATGCTCGTGAAAATAGAAACCCTGCAAAAGGAAATCCGGCTATTGCAAAGGGAGCTTCATTACCGTGACCCAATGGTTTCTTCCTACAGCCTAGGAAATGTCATCGGCAACAGCCCCAAGATCCGGGAGATCGTGAGCAAAATCAAGATCGTTTCGGAATACCTGGCAAGGCGTTTATTGCAATGGCGGGAAGGATCTATTGAGGACACCATCCCCGGAATCCCAACTATTTTGATTACCGGAAAGACAGGGTCGGGAAAAGAGTTTTTTTTCAGCACCATTTACTCCATCGTAGGGGAATATATCGACAAGGAAATCGGAAGCAAGGTGGAATTTCCTTTAAAAAAAACCAATATCGCAGCCTACAGCGGAGAGCTTACTTACAGTGAACTCTTTGGGCATAAAAAGGGAGCATACACAGGGGCCGACTCCGACAGGAAGGGCATTCTCGAAGAAGCGGATGGAGGAATTGTTTTTCTGGACGAGATAGGGGATGCGGATGAAAAAACGCAGGTGCAATTGCTACGATTTCTGGATAGCGGGGTTTTCGTGCGGCTGGGGGAAAGCAAAGCCAGATATTCCAGGGTAGTGCTGGTGGCCGCCACCAATAAGAATCTAACAGAGGAAATCCGCAAGGGAAATTTCCGGGAAGACCTCTATTACAGGCTCAACGAATTGTCTTTAAATCTTCCAAGCCTTAACGAACGAGGGGAAGACATTCCCGACCTGGCCACCCATTTCCTGGGCAAGCTGTATATGACCTATAAAGCTAAGGGTGAGCCAGCCACTCCTCCCCAACTGGATGAAAGCGCCAAGAATTTTTTGGTGGGCTACCAATTCCACGGGAATGTTCGAGAGCTACGCAGCATCTTGTTGCGCACACTCCTTTTTCGGAAAGGAAACCGAATTGCAGCCAAAGACATCAAAAAAGCCATCCTGGAAGAAGGCAAAGTGGTTGAGGGTAACGTACAGGCTCCACTAGAGGCAAAAGGCTTGTTTGAACAGATCAAGAGAGGTGAGTCTGATTTTTGGGAGGCTGTTTATAAGCCCTTTGCCGAAAAAACAATCACACGGCAGGTGGTGAAGCAGGTTATTGAAATCGGGAAAGAGGAGTACGGCGCCGGGATTCCAAACCTTGCCGTGAAATTAAGGGTTTGTTCGTCCATCAATGGCAAAAATAAGGAAGAATCCCTCAAGTTTCAAAAGTTCAAAAACTTCATCTATAAAACCGTGAAAATTACTTCTTTGTAGTGAGAATGAATAGTATAGCCAAAGATATCGGTTAAAAAAAACTAGAGAACCTCGAATGGCCACGGATGAACGCTAATATTTTTTGTAGGAAAGCCCGGTAAATAGTGCATGATTAAATGACAAGAAATTGGTATTGAAATTGCTCCGGGGATAGGGACACCTCCAGTCAATTGACGAAGTAATTTCCATACTCGCCATTAGTATCCTGGCAGACGTCCCTTGCCCTTTTGTTAAGCCAAACATAGTCCTCTTCCACTTTTGATATAAAGGAGTCATCATGAAAAAAGCATTAGTTTTTGCCATGTTTATCATAGTTTCCGCTGTTTCCGCTCGGGCCGATTTCAACACCGGTTTTAACGCGTATCTGAAAGGGGATTTTACAACCGCGTTTAAAGAGCTGTCGCCTGAAGCGAACCAGGGAAACTCCAAAGCGCAGTTTGCCCTTGGGTTGATGTATCAACAAGGGAAAGGCGTTGATAAGGATTCAATTCAAGCTTATAAATGGTATGGGTTGGCAGAAACTCAAGGACACAAATTAGCTCCCAAAAATAAAGGGGGCGTCGCCAAGAACATGACCCCGGAGGAAATCCAAAAGGCTGAAAGGTTGATTGCCCAATTTAAGCCTTCAACCATTCCTGCGCCAGTGGTGGAAGCCCCAAAACCCGCCAAACCTCAGCCGGAACCCGTGAAGGCCGCTAGGGAAGAGCTCAAAACACCGGAGTCCGCTCCAGCGGCCCCTGCTCCACAAACAACGGTTAAAGAGAAAGTCAAAACCGCTGAGCCTCAACCAACGTCTGCAACTGCGGCAGTGGAGAAGAAACCAACCCTGTCATTTTGGCAAGGGAAGTTTTCTTGTAAGAAAAACCCTGAAGAGATGATGTTCCGTCTCACCACTACCCCCGAAGGCCAAGCGTTGAAGGGCATCCTGATATTCGACCCTACCTGGAGAAACCCTCATACAATTTTCGCTAACCAGGGTGCCTTGAAAATGGAAGGGACCCTGGATTCCGGGACCGGCCAGTTCCAGCTCCAACCAAAAGGGTGGGTTCGCAAGTCCAGCAGGCAGCCATTTTCTATAAGCGGCGTCATTGCAAAGGGCGGGGAGACTATGAGCGGGCGTTCTTCGGATAAAAATTGTAGTGAGTTTAAGGCCCGGCATTTCGACCTTTTCCTTTCGCCCCCCAACCCCAAGGGCCTGCTATTCAAGGCTGCGGCTGATCATAAATCGTTGACTGATGAGGATTGTCTGGCCTACGCCAAGTGGCTGAACTCGGGGAAAGAAATTAAGCTTCCGGAGGGGGGAATAATGTCGCAAATCCTTGACGACGAAGGGATGCGGAAGCTTCTCGGCAGGTCTCTATTCCAGTGGAGGCCAAAAGAAGACCGTGGCCCCTACTATGCGATTTTCAATGGGTGCAAGAGTAAGTCGCGCGGCACCTTCAATATAAAACTCTCGGACGAGGCGTCTTTAGTCAAGCAATGGGTCGTGTTTCCCCTTTATGAACGCCCGTCTTCCCACTATTGGTCTTTAGTCCAGCAAAGCTACCTTGCGGTTTACGACGCCAGGACCCTGGCGGCTGAACAAAAGATCCATGCCGAGAAATTGCCCCCGGCCCTTGAAAGCTATGATACCCTGGCCGTCCTCCTGGTTAAGGCCCGCAAGAAAGAAGGCCGTATTGCCTGGCTGCCAAAAGAGGACATGGAGGCGCATCAGGCCCTTCTCACCAAACGCCAGGCGGACATTGCCCGCCAAGTGGTGGACGAATCGGCCCAAAAGCTTCAGGCCCTGGTAAAAGACCCCAAGGCGAACTTAGACAGCTTAAAGGCTAGCCACTACAAGAACTCTGCCGCGTTTCAGACGGCCAAATTCCCCCCGGAGGAAACCCTCCGCTTCAAGCAGTTCTACGACACGGCCCTCAACAAAAAAGCCGCCATGCTGGTGGACGAAGCGGCCCAAAAACTCCAAGCCCTGGTGGAGGATTCCAAAACGGATTTAAACAGCTTGAAGACGTCCTACGACAAAAGGCTGGTCGCTTTACAACACCTCCTGCCCCAAAAGGAGGCACAACGGTTCAAACAGGCATACGACAAGGCAGTGAAGAAAAAGAGTTCCATGATCGTATTGGCTAGTTTGCCCGCCAAGACCACAGCCCTTGCAGACTTTCAGGACGCGGACGTCAGCCGTCTTAACGAGTTGATGAAGATTGAGAACGAGGCCAAGGCCATTCGCAAAATTGCCGACCTGGGCGACCCGGAAGTGAAAAAGGTGGTAGACGCCTATATCGGGGCCTATGACGCAGCATGGACGTCCATAGTGGATAAATCCAGCCAGAAGATCGAAGCCCTTGTAGATGATCCCAAAGCGGGTTTAGACAGCTTGCAGGCGTCCCATGACGAGACATGGAGCGCGGTAAAGCCCCACATACCGCCTGCCCAGGGCCAACGCTTCCAGGATTCCTACAACGCAGCGGTTAAGAAAAAGGGCGCCATGATCCTGTTGGCGAATCTGCCGGAGAAAACCAAGGCCGTGGCTGAATTGAAAAAAGCGGATATCAAAAAACGCAAGGAGCTGGCGGATATCGATGCCCAGGCCCAAGCAATTATAAAACCCGCAGACATGAATAACCCTGAGGTAAAACAAGCGGTGGACGCATACAACCAGGAGCACGATGCGGCCTGGGCCGCCATGCTGGACAACTCCGTGAAGTTCGTGGAGTCCGAGCTTAACAAGGCCCCCACCCTTGCAGACCGGGTTGCCGCTGTAGACTATTGGTCAAAAGAGCTTTTCGGAACAGGGACAAATGACATTCCCGGCAAGTACGCAAAGATTAAATCCATGCTGGTTAACAAGCGGAATAAAGCGGAGAAGGAACAGAATAGCGGCATTATAGTTATGGCAGAGGCAATGGACAAACTTGCCAAGTATAACGTAGATCAGAACGACACAGTGGTGACAAAGAATAAAAAGAAGAGAGCTTTTGAAAAGGCATTGGCTCAAATCAACAGAAGTGCCAAAAGTAAAAAGGTAAATTTCAGCAATTTGTGCGTAGAGGATGTCATTCCGGAAAAGGTATTGACAAGGATCGGAAAAGCCCAGGAAAAAAAGCTATACGCGCAAGTTGGAGGGAAAGACCTTCAGCACCCCATGGCCCGGGCGCTTTTGGATATGCAATTATCGCTTACCTGCCCAAAATGCTTCAGGGAAACGGGGAAATATAATGTGAAGTTTTGGGTACCCAAGAAAGCTAATTCTTGCAGAGGTGGTAGTTTTAGAAGACCGGAAGTGATGAAGCTAACGAAAAATGAAGATGAAGCGGCTGAGTACCGGAAAAACCAGGCCTATCCCGTTTCCGGCAAGGTGAACGGCATCTATTACGATAATAAAATAACCCTGAAATTGGAATAGCGGCTGATCATTCCAGTCTGGAATGAAGTCCTGGAAACTTACTTGACCACAGATTTCCACTGCAATGTTCGATGTTGGATGTTCAATGTTAAATCTTCACTCCTCACTCTTCCAGCACCCTTTCCAATTCTTCCAATTTTCCCACTATTTCCTTTGAGGTGTTTCTCAGGTCTTCATCCAACCGCCTAGTGGCGACCTCGTCTCCATCATTGTAGGCGTTGATGATTTGTAAAAATATCTCATGCACTCTTTTGTGGGGTCTGTCCAATTCTTCAAACGCTTTCCTGGCCTTGGGATTTTGGAGCGATAAATCGTGCTCCTCGGAAAAGTACCATTTCCCCAACCGACATTTGGTGTGGTCACCCATCACCGGATTAGGAAGCAGTCGGATCTTTCCATGAAGCATATTGTTAATTCTTTCCAACCAAAGGAGGTGGTCTTCTATGGCAATCCTGATCAATGCTTTGTCATTAACCACTACCCGTGAAAAGAGGGAGTCCGTTTCCTGGCTGGCGGCCAAGGTCTCGTTAATATAAGGAAGGGTGTCATCTTTGAGCCTTTTTTCGGTCATCTGAACACCGGTTAGCAGTTTTTCTACGCTCTCGGCACTCTCCATAGTGGCCTGCTGGTGTTGTTCGGTTGCGGAGTTGATCTGAACGATCATGGACTCCAGTGCTTTGGCTTCATTCAAAATATCGTCCAGTGCTCGGTCTGCAGAATCCGTTGAAGCCGTTCCCGCTTCTACCTTTTTCACATTCTGATCCATCATCTTCACCGCCGTCACAGTACTTGTTTGAATATCTTTGATAATTTTTCCTATCTCCGCCGTAGCGAGGGTAGTTCTTTCCGCCAGTTTCCGAACCTCGTCCGCAACCACGGCAAACCCTCTGCCCTGCTCCCCAGCCCTGGCTGCTTCAATGGCGGCATTCAGGGCAAGGAGGTTGGTCTGATCCGCGATATCCTCAATAACCTGAATCACTTCACCGACGGTTTTACTACTCTCGCCTAACTGTTTAATCTCATCAGCAGAGTGTTTCACTTCTTCAGAGATTTCTTTCATGGTATTGATGGTTTCGGCAACCACCTCATTTCCCTTGTTGGCAACGCCAATCATCCTCGTAGCGGTTGTCTGAACATCGCTGGTAAGGGAGTTGATTTCGTTAACTGTTGCAGACATCTCCTCCGTGGCTGAGGAAATGGCGCAAGTTTGTTCCACATAATTTCCCAAATGTTCCTGTATCATCCTAATATCATCCTGGAGATTTATACCCCTGGCAGCCACCTTGGAATTGGCCGTGCGAAGGTTGGCAAAAAACTCTTCCGTGAAATCCAACACCTTATTAATATAACCTTCCAGAGAATCCGGCAAAAAAGACCCGTGAATCCTTTTAGCAAAGACCATCTTTTCGCCGCAAATTTCTGCTAAGAACCTATTGATCCCTTGTTTCGTCTTAAACAATTCAAACATAGCGCTCTCCCTCGGCAATAATAATGTTGTACTCTACCGCAATTGGTATTCGGTATATAAAAATTGTTGAAAGCAATTGCTAAGCATAACTGCAACCAAAATTTGATTTTCAAAAACCTAAAATTAAATTGGTTTTGGTATATTAGACATCTCTTGCTTAAGCATCGCAATCAATTTTGCCGAAATTTTGCCGAAACATCAAGTTTGTAGATAGAAACTCCACCAGTGAATTCAAATAACAACGACTCCGGTTGCCAGGCTAAAGGTTCAACGGAATTTGCTGTGCTTGCTTATCCCTTAGCCGTCCCGCACTCTTACTGCTGCTCCCTAAACACCTGTTTTTAAACATAAAAGACAGTGGAGATCTTTTTTTCCCTTTTTTAACAGTTTCATATAGGAAAATAAAGTTGAAAAATATTGAAGAAATAAGTAGAATGGACCGACCATGAGACTCGTGTAAGTTAGAAGAGGTGAAAGTATTTCATGGAAATACTTTAATATTGCCATGATTTTTAGAGTTTCTAAATTCAAGGGAACATAAACAGCCGTTCCGCGATGTTTTAAATTAACCTTCAAATAAAAATTAAGAGTTACTAAAATAAACCATAATTGACTATATTAAAAGGAGGTGAGGGCATACCAAACAGAATGTGCCAATGACTTTATATTGTTTACGATTTTACACGTTGCTTTTGAATATTAAGAAGGAAAATTGAGGAGGAGTTAATATGAAAAGAACATTTTTAAGTATATTCATGATTTGTGTGGCGGCTTTGTGGTTTACCGGCTGTGCAAATCAATTCACCAACGTTCTGGCTGAAACGGATTCTGCTATCAAGGAAGCCAGAAGCAGAGTTAGTGGTAAATTGTGTAAAAAGAAATTTGACGAAATCCGAGGTATGCGAAGCAAGGCGCAAGACCTGTTTTTTGCCTGTGAAACAGAAAAGGCTAAAAAACTGGCAAAAGCCGCTACCGAAAAGGCAAAGAATCTGTGTCTCCCTAAACCTGCCCCGAAGGTAGTAAAAGCCGCTCCTGTTATAAAACCAGTAAATGACTCGGATGGCGACGGACTTCTTGATAATGTGGACCAGTGTCCTTATAAGCCTGAAGATAAAGACCAATTCGAGGATACTGACGGTTGCCCCGATCCTGACAATGATAAAGATGGGATTCTCGACGTTAACGACAAGTGTATTAATACACCGGAAAATAAAAACGGCTATCAAGATGAAGATGGCTGCCCCGATGTATTACCAAAACGCTTTATTCTTGAAGGCGTGAACTTCGAAACCAATAGCGCAAAGCTCGATGCTCCATCTGTGGAGATTTTGGACGAAGCTGCCAAGATCCTTACCGATAATCCAAAATTGCGGGTTCGGATAGAAGGCCATACCGATAGCAGAGCGTCCGCTAAATACAACCAAGATCTCTCCGACCGGCGAGCCCAAGCGGTGAAAGATTATTTTATCAGCCGCCACGGTGTTAGCCCTGGTCGTTTGACATCAAAAGGCTATGGAGAAGACGTTCCTATTACCTCCAATGACACAGCGGAAGGCCGCGCTAAAAACCGGCGTGTAGAGCTTGTACCCATTCATGATCTTTCTCAATGATGGGTTGAGCAATTCTCGTATCAATTAAGAAACCGGCGGAATCTGATTCCGCCGGTTTTTTTTTGCCTTAACGAAATCCAAAGATATTTGAAATTTTATTAACCACTGTAGGCATCTAAAAAGAGAATTTAGAATCTAAAGTATGAAAGTACCTACGCTTTTTCCAGGCCTTCGCCTGGAAAAAGAGGCCCCTTTGGGGCATGGTACACATTAAGTTTGTAGTCCCGGCTTTAGCCGGAATGAGCGCGTGGAAAACACCAGAAACGGCAGCATTTTTTTAAAACGTTCATTCCAATGGGTAATAGATGAGCGTATTCCGGCTGAAGCCGGGACTACAAACTTTTAAAACCTTGAGTAGGGCGATTAAACAGACAACATCTTGTTTATTTGAAAGTTCTAAAGACCTATTTAAAAAGGGAAATGTTTTTCTTTGTGTCTTGAAAACTTTGTAACAAACTACCCATGAATTCAAATAACAAAAAAACAGTTTATGTGATAGATGGCGCTCGAACGCCGTTTCTGAAAACCAAGGATAAACCGGGGCCTTTTTCCGCATCCGACTTAGCCTTTTGTGCGGGTCGGCCGTTATTAGCGCGTCAGCCCTTTGAACCTTCCCAATTGGATGAAGTGATCCTGGGCTGCGTAATGCCGGGTCCGAATGAAGCCAATATCGCCCGCGTAGTGGCCCTGCGCCTTGGCTGCGGCAAAAAAGTCCCCGCCTGGACGGTCCAGAGAAATTGCGCCTCGGGCATGCAGGCCCTGGATTGCGCGGCGCAAAGCATCAGTTCCGGCAGATCAAACCTCGTGCTGGCCGGGGGAACGGAGGCCATGAGCCATGCCCCCGTCTTGCTCAGCCACGCCATGCTGAATTGGCTCAGCCAGTGGCGTGGGGCAAAATGCTGGAAAGAAAGACTTAAAGTTTTAAGCCGGTTACGGCCAGGGCACCTGAAACCGGTGATCGCCCTTCTTAAAGGACTTACCGATCCCATAGTGGAGCTGAATATGGGCCATACGGCAGAAATCCTGGCGGATAAGTTCCAAATCACCCGGGAAGAGATGGATGCCTTTGCCTTGAAAAGCCATCAACGTCTGGCCGAGGCTCAGGACAATGGCCATTTGAGCGAAATCGAGACCATTTACGACCACGACGGAAAGTTTTACGACCAGGATGACGGCCTTCGCCGGGACTCCAGCCTGGAAAGGCTTGCCAAGCTAAAACCTATTTTTGATAGAGGAATAGGGAAGGTGACTGCGGGGAACAGTTCGCAAGTGACCGATGGCGCTGCGCTCCTGATTCTTGCAAGCGACGAGGCCGTAAAAAAGTACAACCTGCCGGTATTAGGAAAGATGGTGGATTGCAAATGGACGGGACTGGATCCCTCCCAGATGGGCCTGGGACCTGCCCACGCTGTGGTGCCTCTGTTGAAGGCCAATGAGCTCACGCCGGATCAGGTGGATCATTGGGAGATCAACGAAGCCTTCGCTACCCAGGTTCTTGCCTGCCTCGCCGCCTGGAAGGACGAAGAATATTGCAAAAAAGAGTTAGGTTTGGACGGAATATTTGGAGAAATCTCTTCCGAAACTCTCAATGTGGACGGAGGAGGCATCAGCCTAGGCCACCCCATCGGCGCCAGTGGAGCGCGCATCGTTCTTCACCTCCTGCATGTTTTGAAACGAGAAAAGGCCACAAGAGGCGTCGCCACCCTTTGCATTGGAGGGGGACAGGGAGGAGCAGTACTAATAGAGGCATTGAAAGATTGAACCAATAGAGCATTGAATCATTGAACCATTGAGTCATTGAATCATTGAGGATTGAGTTTTTTATTCTTTTTTGGAGGAGATGGGGATGAATAAGTTGGCTATGGCGGAGGAAATGAAAAAACGCACAAAGACGTTTGCCATTCGTATTATCAAGATGTTCCGCTTGTTGCCAAAAACCGAGGAAGCTCGAATTATTGGAAAACAAGTGTTAAGATCAGGCACATCCGTTGGGGCTAATTATCGGGCCGTTTGTCGCGCTCGTTCAAAGGCAGAGTTTACAGCTAAGATGGGAGTTGTGGTGGAAGAGGCTGATGAAACCGTTTTTTGGCTAGAACTCCTCCTAGAAGCCGAAATTGTCACTAAAAGCAAAATGAAAGAACTTTTAAATGAGGCAAATGAATTACTACTAATCTTCGCCTCATCACACAATACTGCAAAACAGAAAAAATGATTCAATGACTCAATGGTTCAATCTCTCAATCATTCAATGTTTCAACGCCTCAAATCATGCTTACAAAACCAATATTAACAAACTGGCACTTGGAAATGTCCTCAGACGACATCCTCTGGTTGTCTTTCGATAAGGCGGATGCGGGGACCAATGTCCTTTCCAAAGAGGTTCTGGAAGAGTTAGCTGCCCTCATCCAAAAGCTGAAAGAGGATCCTCCGCGCGGTTTGGTGATCCTTTCGGATAAATCCAGCGGGTTTATCGCAGGGGCAGACATCAAGGAGTTCACCGTCTTAAAAGATGTTTCCACGGCGGAAAAGTTGGTGAGGCGCGGCCAAGCTGTCTTCGACTCCATAGAATCTCTTCCCTTTCCCACCGTAGCTATGATTCACGGCTTTTGTTTGGGAGGCGGGTTGGAGCTGGCCCTGGCTTGCCGATATCGAGTGGCGGAAGATTCTCCCCGCACCCGTTTGGGGCTTCCCGAAGTACAACTGGGCATCCACCCCGGTTTTGGGGGCACAGTACGCCTTCCAAAACTGGTGGGCGCTCCGGCGGCCATGGATATGATGCTCACGGGCCGGACCCTGGACGCCCGAAGAGCAAAAAAGATAGGGCTGGTGGACTTCGCCACACCCGCCCGGCATCTGAAAGCCCAAGCCCGAAAATGCATTCTGGAGTCAACCTCCTCTCGCAAAATTTCCCTTTGGAAGGAGATCTCCAATCATTCTCTCTTCCGCCCCATCCTGAAGAAAATCTTTCGTCGAGAGGTTCAGAAAAAGGCTCCACGCGCACACTATCCTGCGCCCTATGCCATCATTGATCTCTGGGCAAAATACGCAGATGACCCAAAGGTTATGCTCGCAGAGGAAGCCCGTTCCATCTCCCGACTGATTGTGGGGCCAACGGCGCAAAACCTCATCAAGGTCTTTTTTCTCCGGGAACAGCTCAAGTCACTGGGCAAACAGAAAGGTGTGAAAGTGAGCCATGTGCATGTAATCGGCGCGGGTGTCATGGGAGGCGACATCGCCGCTTGGTGTGTCTTGCGAGGCTTGCGGGTCACTCTTCAGGATCGGGAACCAAAATACATCGCTCCCGCCATGAAACGCGCTCATAACCTTTTCAAGAAAAAACTTAAAAAACCGCGTCCCATTCAGGAGGCCATGGACCGCCTGATACCGGACGTGAATGGAGAGATAGGTCTTTCCAGGGCCGATGTAATCATCGAAGCCATATTCGAGAATGCGGAGGCAAAGCGAACTCTTTTCCGGGAGGTGGAAGCCTGCGCCAAGCCCGACGCTCTCCTTGCCACCAACACCTCCAGTATCCCCTTGGAAGAGTTGAGCGAAGCCCTCTCCAGGCCGGAGCGCCTTGTGGGGGTCCATTTCTTCAATCCCGTGGCGATGATGCCCCTGGTGGAGGTGGTAGCCGGCGCTCAAACCGGCACCGAAGAGTTGAAACGAGCCTCCGCCTTCACCTGTCAAATCGACCGCCTTCCCTTGCCGGTAAAAAGTTCTCCCGGGTTCCTGGTGAACCGCATCCTCATGCCTTATCTATTGGAGGCGGTGCTTCTGGTGGAAGAAGGGAATTCCCCACGGGATGTGGACAGGGCGGCGGTGGCCTTCGGCATGCCCATGGGCCCCATCCTCCTGGCCGATACGGTGGGGTTGGACATCTGCCTCCATGTGGTGGAGATCATGTCGAAGACATTAGCCATTTCCATCCCCGAAAAACTTCGTGAACTGGTGAAATCCGGCCATTTGGGAAAAAAGAGTGGACGTGGTTTTTATACCTACAAGGGAGGAAAACCGTGTCAAACTCAAAAAGGTCCATCCGGGATTCCTTTGCCCGAGCTAACGGACAGGCTCATGTTCCGTATGTTCAACGAAGCAGTGACTTGTTTGAATGAAGGAGTGGTGGAAGATCCGGACCTTCTGGACGCCGGAACTATTTTCGGAACCGGCTTTGCTCCTTTTCGAGGGGGAATTATGCGCCATTGCCGGGCGAAGGGTTTGGATACCGTTCTTCTGCGTCTTGAAGAGTTGGAAAAGCAATACGGAGAACGGTTTCGTCCCAATCCCGGTTGGAGAGACAAAAGCAGTAACGAGTAACGAGTGTCAAGTAACAAGTTACTGCTGGTTTATCTTGTCACTCGTCACTCGTTACTTGTCACTAAAAAGAAAAGGATTTCCCAATATGCCCAATCAAACCAAGGACATCATCCCCCTGGAAACCGCCAAAACTCTGGACGGGCTTTTCCGGGAAAGATGCAGGCGCACTCCTGAACTCACGGCCTACCGTACTTTTCATAGAAAAACAAAAACATGGCAGGACCGCACCTGGGGAGAAATGGCCACCCAAACCACCAGGTGGCAAAAGGCCCTGGAAGCTGAGGAGTTACAGCCGGGAGACCGAGTGGCCATAATGGTTCGGAACTGCCCGGAATGGGTGATGATGGATCAGGCCGCCCTGGGACTTGGCCTGGTGGTGGTCCCTTTATATTGTAATGACCGGCCGGAAAACGTCGCCTACATCATAGAGAACGCGGGGGTGAAACTTTTTTTCATTGAGGGAATCAAATACTGGAAACCGTTGAAATCTCTCCAGGGTCAACTAAAATCTTTGACGCGAATCCTGGTCCTGGAAGAATTCGATTCACAGGATGTGGATTCCCGACTGTTGGCCGTGGATCAATGGCTCCCGGAACAGGGTGATGAGTTGAAGGAAGGTCCCCATCAGCCATCGGACCTCGCCACCATCGTTTACACCTCCGGTACCACGGGAAATCCTAAGGGAGTAAAACTCAGCCACCACAATATCCTCTGGAACGCCTTTAGTGGAGTTCAAGCCGTTACCGCCTATCAGGAGGATCTTTTTCTTTCCTTCCTTCCCATGTCTCACACCTTTGAGCGCACGGTGGGATACTATCTGCCCATCATGTCCGGCTCCACGGTGGCTTACGCGAGATCGGTTCAGCAGATCGCGGAAGATCTTCTGACGGTGCAGCCCACCATCATGATATCGGTGCCGCGTATCTTCGAGCGGGTTTATTCCAAGATCAAGAGCCAGTTGGAAAAAAAATCCGCCGTGGAACGTTTTCTTTTTAAGGCCACCGTTTGGCTAGGCTGGAATCGCTTTTTATTTCTTCAAAAAAGAAAGAGTTGGTGTCCAAAATTTTTACTATGGCCTTTGCTGGATAAGCTGGTTGCCTCCAAGGTCAGGGAGCGATTGGGAGGGAACATCCGCCTGGTGATCAGCGGCGGCGCCGCCTTGCCAAAAGAAGTGGGGAGGGTTTTTATCAGCCTGGGAGTCACCATCCTCCAGGGATTCGGCATGACGGAGACCAGTCCCGTCACAAGTGTAAACCGGTTGGACAACAACGACCCATCCGGCGTGGGGTTAGCGCTCCAGGATGTAGAGGTGAAGATCGGCGACAAGGACGAGCTTCTGGTGAAGAGTCCGGGGGTGATGCTGGGATATTGGAACAACGACGATGCCACCGGCAAGATGATGGACGAAGAAGGCTGGCTGCACACGGGAGATAAGGCCCGCATAGAAGAGGGACATATCTACATCACGGGTCGGATTAAGGAGATCATCGTCATGGGCAATGGAGAAAAGGTCCCACCCGCCGACATCGAGATGGCCATCGCCATGGACCCTCTTATTGAGCAGGTGATGGTGGTGGGAGAAGGCAAGCCTTATCTGGCCGCCCTGGTGGTTCTCAACGAGGAACAACGCGCACAAATGGCCGCCAAGTTAGGTTTCGCCGCCGACTCCCTGGACTTCTTTTCGGACAAACGTGCGCAAAAATTGGTTGCAGGGCACGTTGCCCGACAGATGCACGCCTTTCCCGGCTACGCTAAGGTCCGACGTGTAACCCTCATCCAGGGAGCCTGGACCATTGATAACGGCCTCATGACTCCCACTCTAAAACTACGCCGCAACCGTATCCTGGAAACCTACACCGCCGATATCGAACGTCTCTATGAAGGGCATGAAGTTTAGGGGACCGTGACGAGTGACAAGAAAAACATGGCCACAGATATTTGAAATTTTTCAAAGAATTTTGGCCACAGATTTACACAGCGTGGCAGGGCCACAACCAAAGAAATAATCAGCCGCGAAGATCGCGAAGATACACGAAGAAGTAAAAAAGATTTTTCCCTTCGCGTTCTTCGTGGACTTAGCGGCAAAATAAGTCTTTTCTTTTAGCCTTTCTCCGTGATCTCCGTGTTCTCTGTGGTAAAATTAGTGAAATTAGTGGTTCCATGCATTTGATTTTAAGGATTTTTTTATCTTTCCAATATATGAGAAAAACCCTGGGTTCTATTTGGAACTTGGGGTTTTTTTATGCGTTTCTATCCGCCCAAGCTTTGAGGTGTATCTAAAAACCGGGAATCCATCACTTTTCCCAAAAAGGATAATTAGACCTTTTACCATTTTTTTGTTGACAGGAGGGAATATTTAAGTTATCTTAACCTCTAATTCCCCCTTTGTTAAGCTAATCTTTACCCACAAATATTGATGGTAGTAAAGGAAGGGGGCGTGAAAAACCAATAAAACTCACTGAGCGCGCTGAGACATGGAGGTCAAGAGATTTTTTTTTTAGAAACTTTTGCTTGTTGATAATGAACTTT
>JAJDAS010000318.1 GCA_029261755.1 Nitrospinia bacterium | reverse complement strand
ATTGCGCAAAAATCGGGGAAGAGGCTCATCCTGGCCGGGATAATTCAGGACCACGAATATTTCCAAAAAAAAGTAGAGCCATACATTGATGGCGAAAAAATACAGTACATCGGAAGCGCCGGTCCGGAGAAGAGGAATGACCTCCTCGGAAAAGCTTATGCCCTCTTGCACCCAATCAACTTTAACGAGCCTTTTGGACTCTCCGTGGTGGAATCCATGGCCTGCGGTACGCCTGTTATCGCTTTTAACCGGGGAAGCATGCCGGAAATTATCCGCCACGAGGAAAACGGTTTTCTTGTGAAAAACGTGGACCAAGCCGTGGAATCGGTGAAACAAATCGGAAGTATCAACCGATCCCAATGCCGAAAATGGGTGGAGGAAAAATTTACTTCGGAACGCATGGTAAACGGGTATTTAGAGGTGTATCGGCGTATAATAGGGAAAACCAAACGGGAAGATAAAAGGCCCTGGGGCTTTTATACCGTCCTTGCCGATTCTCCCGGCCACAAAGTTAAAAGAATAACGGTTTATCCGGGAAAACGCTTGAGCCTCCAACGCCATAAACAGCGGTCCGAACACTGGCATATGGTGGAGGGTGAGGCCCTGGTAACGCTGGTCCAAGAAGAAATTCGGCTTGAATCCGGAGAATCCATCGACATACCAAAGAGCGCGGCCCACAGGATCGCGAACCAGGGGACGGAAAATCTGGTTTTCATTGAAGTTCAAAGGGGAGATTATTTCGGAGAGGATGATATAGAGCGATTGGAAGATGATTTTGGGAGAGTGGGAAACTAAAAAAATATATTTAATTTTAGATACTTACACAATAACTCTGAGAATTTGTCTCTCACAATTTAAAGTTCTAAAAACCCAGCCCACGAAATACACGAAAGTAATTCTTTTTTTATTTTTTTCGTACCCTTTCGTGTATTTCGTGGGCTAGGTTTTGGTTTTAGTTGTTATTAAAAATTTCAAATATCTTTGGTTAGAATTATTGCGAGAGATAACTTTATAGGGTGACCGGATATGCAAGAACCAATAATCCAACGCTACAAAGGAAACCCCATCCTCACCAAGGAGGATGTGCCCTATCCCGTGGCCACGGTTCATAACGCGGGAGTGGCGAAGCATAAAGGGAAATATTTTATGCTCTTCCGCTCCCACCTCCACAACGGCCGCTCCATTATTGGGATAGCGGAAAGCGCCGATGGGTACGCCTTCAAAGTCCGCTCCCAACCTTTCATGCTCCCTTCCAAAGAAGGAACATTCGCTGAATACGAGGAATACGGCCTAGAGGACCCGCGTATTTGCGCCATGGAGGATCAATTCCTGATCACTTACAGCGCCTACTCCAGACATGGGGTGAGAATTGCCTTGGCCCGGACCACGGACTTTGAAGAAGTGGAGCGGGTTTCCCTGATAACCCAGGCGGATTATCGTAATGTGGTGATATTTCCCGAAAAAATCAACGGCAGGTATGTCCGGCTTGACCGCCCTCATTCGGAAATTTCTCCATGGTCCATCTGGATATCCTATTCCCCTGACCTCATTCACTGGGGGGATTCCAGCGTATTGATCAAGCCTCTTACCTACCATTGGGATGAGATGAAAGTGGGTCCCGGCGCCACGCCCATCAAAACACGCCATGGGTGGCTGAATATTTTCCACGGGGTTTTCAAGACCATGGCCGGAGCGGTGTATCGGCTTGGAGTCGCGCTCCATGACCTGAATGATCCTTCCAAAATTCTTGGCGTAGCCGATGATTGGATATTGCAGCCGGAAAACCCATGGGAAGTGAACGGTTACGTGCATAACGTGGTCTTTACCTGCGGGGCGGTGAAGGAAGATGATGAAACCATTAAGATTTATTGGGGAGGGGCGGACACGGTGATGTGCGTGGGTACAGCCCGGGTTGAGCGGCTTGTGGATCTATGTTTGAACTCTTCACGACGACCATTATAGGATCCTTCATGAAAGAAGAAAAATGCCATTAGAGGCCAAGAGGCGCTCCATAATTATCGAATCGCAGCATTCCAGGGTCATTACCCGGCCTTATATGCATGGTCCGGAAAACCGGGTAAAAAAGGTTATCAATCGAGTCCTGAATCTCCCTGAAGAAGAAGCGGTGGAGCTGCTGGATTACATCCTTCAGGAGTTCGCGGACAGGCACAGGAATTTTAGAGAAACCATTGAAAAGCATTGCACTGGAATAGAGAAATATCTGCCCGCCAATGCCGCCCTTTCTGATGAAAGACGCCTACTCTTAGGGGCCTATTTCACCATGGAGTATTCCGTTGAATCCGCCGCCCTTTTTAATCCCTCCATGGTGGAGCATCCCGATCAAAGCGGTCTTTCCCTGGGCGCCATGCGTTTTATCATGAGCTTCCGGGCTACGGGGGAAGGACACATTTCCTCCATTGAATTCAGGAGCGGCATCATTGATGAAGAAAATAATATTTTCTTTGACCCCATCAGCGATTTTTTGGAAACGGCCCAGGTCCAGCTAAATACCAAATACGATAGGCGCCTGTTCCTTTTGAAACTTAATGAGATGGCCACTTGTAACGAAATTACCGACTTCGTGCTGGAACAGTTGCCGTCCGAATTTTCCTTTAAGGAGCTTAAGGAAAAAATTTCTCAACTGGAGAACCAAAAACGTTTCCCTGAAAAAAAACAAAAAGAGACCGTGGACATCATGCTTTGGCTGGCCAGGTCCAACTATGAACTAATATTTCAAACTGAGCACCAAATATCGGAAAGGGTTATTTATCCGGTGTCTGAAAATGAAAGCCGGGGAATCGAGGACGCCCGTTTTGTTCGATTTACGGATGACAATGGACAGGATACCTATTACGCCACTTACACGGCCTATAACGGTTTCAAAATTCTACCCCAGTTGATTGAAACAAAAGACTTTGTCAATTTCAAGATCATTACGCTTAACGGCGAGGCCGTTCAAAACAAAGGGATGGCCCTTTTCCCAAGGAAGATTAACGGCCAATACGTGATGCTTTCCAGGCAGGACGGGGAAAATAACCATATGATGTTTTCCGATCATCTGCATTTCTGGCAAAAGTCCTTTGTTGTTCAGGAGCCAAGCCGCCCCTGGGAATTTATCCAGATCGGGAACTGCGGTTCTCCCCTTGAAACAAGGGAAGGTTGGCTATTGCTTACCCACGGAGTTGGCCCTATGAGGACTTACGGTATCAGCGTGGAACTGCTGGACCTGGAAGACCCTAAAAAAATTATTGGGCGGTTAAAAGACCCCATATTGCTTCCCGACCGGAATGAAAGAGAAGGTTACGTTCCCAATGTGGTTTATTCATGCGGAGGGTTGATCCATAACGATGAGCTTATTATTCCTTATGGAATGTCGGATATTAAATCCGGCATTGCCACTGTGCCGGTGCGGGAGCTTCTTTCCCGGCTTCTTTCGTAGGAAAAGATAAATATTTTTAACCGCGAATGAACGCGAATTTACGCGAATCAAAACATAAAACCAACAGGTGCAAGATAGATTTTTTTTGGGTTTTTCTTTATTCCCGCTCATTCGCGACCATTCGCGGTTAGAATGGTTTTAAAATTTAAAATCTCTTTGGCTAATATTTATGAAAAACCCGGAACCATTCATTAGAAACCCGAAAAATCCAATTATAACGGCAAAGGATTTGCCTTACGAGGCAAACTCCGTTTTTAACGCCGGGGCCGCGCTATTTAAAGGCCGCGTCCTACTGCTCCTTCGCGTGGAAGACAGGAAAGGGATATCGCACTTTTTAGCGGCCAGAAGCGAGGATGGCCGAACCGGATGGGAACTGGATAAAAAACCAACCCTATTGCCGGACCCAAAAAAATATCCCGAAGAAGGTTATGGAATCGAAGACCCAAGAATTACATGGCTGGAAGAATTGAAGAAATGGGCTGTTGTCTATTCCGCCAATGGCGAGTCAGGCCCCCTGATTTCCATGGCCACAACAACCGACTTCAAATCTTTTAAAAAACACGGCCCGCTGTTTTTCCCGGTGAATAAAGACGCGGCCCTGTTTCCTTGCCGGTTTGACGGAAGATGGGCCATGCTTCACAGACCCATGATACATCCGGGAGAAGCCAACATCTGGATATCATTTTCCCCTGAACTGAAATATTGGGGAGAACATCGCGTGGTAATTAAAAGACGCGAAAAAGCGTGGTGGGACAGCGCGAAAATCGGCCTTTCCGCTCCGCCTTTGCTAACGGAAAAGGGTTGGTTGATACTCTACCATGGCGTCAAAAAATATTACCCCTCCTCCATATACAGGCTGGGCCTGGCGTTGCTGGATAAAAAGGATCCTTCCAAGCTGCTTGCGCGCTCAAAAACCTGGGTCCTTTCACCGGAGCTTTTGCATGAACGCATGGGCGATGTTAATAATGTGGTTTTTTCATGCGGATGGGTGAACAAGGGCCCCCATGTGTTGATGTATTACGGATGCGCGGACACTTGCCTTTCCGTGGCGGAAACATCGGTAAAGGATTTGCTGGATTGGCTTGGCCGGAATAGCTAAGCAGGGTTATTTTCTTTTGCGGCTTTTTTTAGCTTTTTTTCCAGGGCGCGGAAAACCTCGCCCACCGTGTTCTGCTTTCTTGGGCTTATTTGCTTTGCAAAAGCCGCCTGCCAGTTGACGGTGAGTCCTTGCCAGCCATTAGCCAGGACATAGGCGCGGTGGTGTCCGAAAAAGTCGGCCATTTCATCATCAGTCATGGCGTCTTTTCCATTGGATATTAAGATATGAGGAACGGTTTCCAGGTATCGAACGCCCGCTAATAAATAAGCAAGCGTTGTGTGGTGGCCGTCAAAAAGGACAAGATGTTTTTCTTTGGAAAGAACGACTTTTACATTGGGAATGCCGGAATCTTCGAAAATATGCCCCTTGTTTAAAATCCGTTGAAACATATTGGCCACCTGGCCTAAATCTTTTATCCCGTCGTCATTATGCAAGGTAATTAAATCGGCTAAATCCAGTCGAGGCGTTATGATCGATTGTTTGGTTTTTATGGTTTGAAAATAATCCTTTTTAAACAGCTCCACCGTTTTGTACACGGTCTGGTCCAGGCCTGTTGTCGGAATAAGGATCTCCTCCTGTTTTATCTTTAGACCGACCAAACAAAAGCCTGTGGGAAAAGAAAGCCGAATTTTTCTATGCGCAACGATTTTTGCCATAAGGATTAGATTACTATGGAGCGGCAATAAAACTCAAATATGCTAAACTATATATTCATTGGAATTTCAAAATAACAAGAGCCTTTCAGAGGATTTCATGCTTACGCCAAAGATTAAAGAAAAATTAAACCGAATCGCGGTGATAGGGAATTACCTTCCCCGCCTGTGCGGCATAGCCACCTTTACCACGGACCTGTGCGACGCCTTGGCCATGGAAATGGGGGATGAAAGGATGATCGCGGCAGTGGTCATGGATGACTTGGGTAACGAGTATTCATATCCTGACAGGGTAAAGTTTCAGGTTCGCGATAATTGGTTGCCGGAATATCTTCAGGCTGCGGAGTATTTGAACATTAATCAATACGATATAGTTATCCTACAGCACGAATTCGGTATTTTTGGGGGAGAACGCGGCGCCCATATCATACGCCTCATAAAAAACCTGAAGATACCCATTATCACCACCCTTCACACCATACTTAAAGACCCGCCACGGGAACAGAAAGCCATTACCAGGGAAATTGCCAAATATTCCGAAAAGATCGTGGTCCTGAGCCAAATGGGCAAAAGTATTCTAATGGACGCCTACGATATCCCGGAAAACAAGGTCGCCTTTATCCCTCACGGCATTCCGGACGTGGGTTTTGTGGACCCTTGCTTTCACAAGGACACCTTTGGGGTGGAAGACCGCATGGTTATCCTTTCCTTTGGTCTCCTCAGTCCGGGCAAGGGGTACGAATATGTCATTCAGGCCTTGCCGGATGTGGTTAAAAAATATCCCGAGGTTGTGTATGTTGTTCTCGGCGCCACCCATCCCCACATTCTTAAGGCCACCGGCGACTCTTACAGGCAAAGCCTTCATCAATTGGTCAATCGCCTTGGGTTGGAAAACAACGTTCAATTTAAAAATCAATTTATTGAGCTTGAGGGGCTTTGCCAGTTCATAGGAGCGGCGGATATTTATATCACGCCGTATTTATCAAAAGAACAAATCGTTTCGGGGACACTGGCTTATACCCTGGGAGCGGGAAAGGCCGTAATATCCACCCCCTATTTATACGCGGAAGAATTACTTGCGGAAAAACGAGGGATATTAGTCCCTTTTAAAGATCCCAAGGCCCTTTCCCGTGAAATTTTAAATCTCCTGGGTAACGATCCGAACAGGAACGCCCTCCGCAAAAGGGCCTATCAATACGGCCGGTCCATGATATGGAAGGAAGTGGCCAGGGAGTACCTGGGCCTTTCCCATGAAATCTTGAAAAATCTGGAAAAGGTCCCCAAGGCCAAGTCAATTGAAGTCCCCGTTTCAAAAACCGTGGATGAACTGCCGAAAGTAGATTTGCAACATCTCCGGGTAATGACCGATGGAACGGGAATGCTGCAACACGCCGTTTATTCCGTGCCGGAGAGAGAGTACGGTTACTGCACGGATGATAACGCCCGGGCCTTAATTGTGGTTTGCCTTTACTATTCCTTGTACAAGGATGAAAACGTGCTGCCTTTATTTCAGACCTACCTGTCCTTTCTTTTAGACGCCTTTAACCGGGAAAAAGGGCGATTCCGAAATTTCATGTCTTATGACCGAAAATGGCTGGAGGAAACGGGCAGCGAGGATTCCCATGGCCGCGCCATTTGGGGATTGGGGTTAGTGGTAAAACATTCGCTCACGGATTCCAACCGGCATATGGCGGCGCGTTTATTCATGAAGGCCCTTCCTGTTGTCGAAGGCTTTACATCCCCAAGGGCCTGGGCCTTTACCTTGGTGGGGATGCATACCTATTTATCGGTTTACGGAGGAGACGCTGAAGTGCGGCGTTTGAGGGTTGTATTGTCCGCAAAACTCTATTCGCTCTTTAAGAAAAAATCAGGGAAAGATTGGCCATGGCTTGAGGATATAGTCACTTATGACAATGCCAAACTCCCTCACGCCTTGATTCTTTCCGGACAATGGCTGCCCGACGCCGGGATGCATGAAATGGGATTAAGCGCATTGAAATGGTTGCTCAAGATTCAAACCTCGCCTAAAGGCCACCTCACCATCATTGGGAACTCCGAATGGCATACCCGGGGAGGAAAACGCTCTAACTTTGACCAGCAGCCTTTGGAGGCCATGTCTTTGCTGGACGCCTGCGTGGAAGCCTACAGATCTTCCAAAGACAAGTTTTGGCTTAAAGAGGCCAGGCGCTGCCTGAACTGGTTTCTTGGCCAAAACGACCTTAACATTTCCCTTCATGACTTCAAATCCGGCGGGTGCCACGACGGTCTTACGCCAAATGGCGTAAACGCAAACCAGGGGGCTGAATCCACTCTTTCCTGGCTGATTTCCCTCCTTATCATGTTTGAGGTGGAAGGAAAAGAGGTTGCCTGAAAAAACGCTGCGCCGCCATAAGGGATGGAAATGAGGATGGGGAATGGCTTTTTCATAAATATTAGACACAGATGAACACGGATTATTTATGATTTGAAAAACTTAAAAAACTCTTCGAATAATTTTTATTTTTTCACCAAAATTTATTAAAAGCCCTACTCTCATTCCTGTGGCTTTTAAATAATTGACCAATTGCACTTCATGAATTTTAGATAATTCAGAGACGGCTTTGAGTTCAAGAATTACTTTATTCTCAACCAATATATCCGCAAAGTATTCACCTACGAGCTTTTCTTCAAAATAGATGTTGATAGGCGCTTGTTGTATTGCGGAAAGACCAATTCCATTTAGTTTTACCGGGCTATCTACTTAACTCAACCAGGTACAACATGTAGTGCTTCCAGCTTAATAGCTCCCATGTAGATTTCATTAAGTTTTTATTACATTTTTGCATTCTCAATAGGGTTTCCTTGAAAAAAGCCAACCAGATCC
>JAJDAS010000317.1 GCA_029261755.1 Nitrospinia bacterium | reverse complement strand
AAGAAATGACGGAACGGACCTTCCACCAAATAACCCATCCTGATGATTTACAACCCGACCTGGACAACATGAAAAAACTGTTAGAGGGTAAGATCCGTAAATTTTCCATAGAAAAACGTTATGTTCACAAAAAAGGGCATATTGTATGGGTGAACCTTACTGTAACGCCCTTATGGGGTATTGGGGAAGAGCCAACGAATCACATTGCGGTGGTGGAGGACATAACGGACCGGAAAAAGACCGAGGAGGAACTGGCAAAATACCGGAAAGGACTGGAACAGAAAGTAGATGAAAGGACCAGTGAACTGAAGCGCTCCCTTTCCCTGCTGCAAACCACCCTGGAATCTACGGCGGACGGTATTCTGGTTGTAGATAGAAAAGGGAAATGGACCACTTTCAATAAAAAATTTCAGGAACTATGGGGAATTCCCGACGCTATCATGGAAACAAAGAACGACCCAAAAGCCATCTCTTTTGTGATGGATCACTTAAAGGAACCGGAAAGCTTTCTTGCTAAAGTGGAGGAATTGTATGACCAGCCGGAAGCGACCAGCTTTGATCTTGTTGAGTTTAAGGATGGAAGAATTTTGGAGCGGTATTCCCAGCCACAGAGAATGGGGGAAGAGATCATAGGAAGAGTTTGGAGTTTCAGGGATATTACAGCACAAAAAAAAGCCGAGCAAGCCCTAACAAATTCTGAAGAAAAGCACCGCGTCTTGGTGGAAAATATCAATGACTGGATTTGGGCGCTGGATGAAAATTTTCACTACACCTACTGTAGTTCCCAGGTGGAAAAAATGCTTGGGTATTCACCAGAGGAGCTAATAGGGACCCACCCACAACGTCTTTGGGTTCAAGACGTGGCCCCGGAAATTTCCCAAAAGTTAAAAGACGCGGCGTTGAAGCAGGAGCCTTTTACAGGGCTGGAGGTCCCCACCTTAAGGAAAGATGGATCTGAAATCATGGTGGAGGTCAACGGAAACCCTATACTGGACCAAGATGGAAAACTTTGCGGCTACAGGGGTGTTGTGCGGGATATCACCGAGCGCAAGCAGGTGGAAGAAGAAATCCGGTTGCAAAGCAAAATCATAGGGAATATGGCCAGCGGAGCTTACCTTATAAGGGCCGAAGATGGAATTATTGTCTATGCCAATCCGAAGTTTGAGGAAATGTTTGGCTATGGTCCAGGCGAAATCATCGAAAAGCATGTGTCCGTGGTCAACGCCCAAACGGATATATCCCCTGAAGAGACATCCAGGGAAATTTTAGATTCATTACTTAAAAACGGATTTTGGGAAGGAGAGATTTACAATATTAAAAAAGATGGCACACCCTTTTGGAATCATGCGGTGGTGTCAAGCTTCGACCACTTCAAACATGGGAGAGTTTGGGTTTCCATTCATACGGACATCACCGAGCAGAAAAAGGTGGAAGAGGCGCTGCAAAAAAGTGAAAATCGATTTCGCTCCACGTTTGAGCAAGCTGCGGTGGGCATCGCCCATGTATCGACCGATGGCCGTTTTATCAGAATCAATAATGTTTTCTGCGACATCGTGGGACATACAAGGGAAGAGATGCTAAAACTCACATTTCAGGATATTACATTTCCCGACGACCTGGAGGCGGACCTGAACTACGTGAGGCGAATGCTCGCCAGGGAGATTCATACCTACTCAATGAGAAAGCGGTACATCCGCAAAAATGGTGGGTTAATCTGGGTTAAACTAACCGTGGCCTTGGTCTTTAAAAATAGCGGCGAGCCTGATTATTTCATTTCCGTAGTTGAGGATATTTCAAAAATAAAACAATCGGAGGAGACCCTGGAGGCCGAACGGAAAAGATTCTTTTCCCTTCTTAACGAACTTCCTGGGTTTGTCTACCTACAGTCCCCGGACCATTCCATTCCCTTCGCCAATCGCAAATTCATAGAACTTTTTGGCGATCCCAAAGGCAAACCCTGCTACACGGTTGTTCAGAACCGAAAAGAACCCTGCGAGGTTTGTCCCACCCTCAAGGTCATGGATACTAACAAACCTCAAGAATGGGAATGGGCGGCTTCAACCGGCAAGACCTATCAAATTTATGACTATCCTTTTACAGACATTGATGGTTCTCCCCTGGTGTTAGAACTTGGTATAGATATTACGGAAAGCAAACGCGCCACCGAAGACCTGGAGAGAATGTTCAACTTATCCGGTTCCATGGTTTGTATGGTAGATTACGTAAACGGATATTTAAAGAAAGTGAGCCCCGCTTTTGAAACAACTTTTGGGTATACTTCCGAAGAAATTCTATCCACACCCTTTATGGACTTCATTCACCCGGATGATAAAGAGAAAACCATGGACATTATAACGGAAAAGCTTCAGGAAGGCGTTGATGTGTTTGACTTTGAAAATCGATGCCGATGCAAAGATGGCTCCTATAAATGGTTGGCATGGAATTCCCGGCCCATAGTCGAGGAGGGGATAACCTTTTCCATTGCCTATGACATCACCAACCTTAAACTAGTGGAAGAAGCATTGCGGGAAAATCAAACGCGGCTTCAATTGTCTCTGGAGGCGGGCATGGCCGGAACCTGGCAATGGGATGTTCAAACAGGCGAGGTTGTCTGGGACGACTCCATGCAAATCATTTTCGGCCTCGAACCGGGGACATTTCCCGGAACTTTTGAGGCATGGAAGGAGCGTGTTCATCCTGACGATCTGGAAGCTGCCGAGGCAGAAACAGTGCAAGCTATGAAAACAGGCTGGCATTACGAATCCGAATACCGTGTCAAAGGAAAAGATGGTGGATGGCGGTTTGTACGCGCTCAAGCGGTGACAAGTAGTGATCCGGAAGGCAAACTTTTACGTATGATCGGAATATGCCAGGATATTACGGGATATAAACAGATGGAAGAGCAAATCAAAGGTTCTTTAAAAGAAAAAGAAGTCCTTCTGAAAGAGATCCATCACCGGGTAAAAAATAATATGCAGATCATTTCCACCTTATTAAAGCTCCAGGCCCAAAGCATCAAGGAACCGGAATATGCGAATATGTTTCGGGAGAGCCAAAACCGGATAAGATCCTTGTCCCTGGTCCATGAAAAGTTATATGGAACCAAAGACCTGGCAAAGATCAATTTTCAGGAATACCTGAAAAGCCTTGCTGTGGGTTTATTCCAATCCTATAAAAACGACCGCCAAAAAATCGGCCTGGTGGTGAACTCCGAAGATGTTTTTCTGGATATTGACACCGCCATCCCTTGCGGATTGATTGTGAACGAACTCATTACCAACTCCCTGAAATATGCCTTCCCGGATGACAGGGAAGGGGGGGTTGAAGTGTCCTTGCGAAGAATAAAGGAGTTGGAAAAACCGCAAGCCATTGAATTAATCGTCAGCGACAATGGAGTTGGCTTCCAGGAAAACATGGATGATGTAAAAAGCGATACTTTAGGTCTGGAGCTTGTGAAATCCCTGGCCGAAGGCCAGCTAAAAGGGTCGCTGGAAATTATAAAGGATGGAGGAACGAAGGTTCGAATCAGGTTTTTAGAAAGGAAAAACAATGACTGATAAAAAACGCATCTTGGTCGTGGAAGACGAGGGCATCATTGCCAAAGGCATAAAATCAAGCCTGGAAACGCTGGGGTATGCCGTTACTTCCTGGGTTACGACCGGGGAGGACGCCATTCAAACAGTGGAAAAAAATCCGCCCGATTTGGTCTTGATGGACATTGTTCTGCAAGGAGAGTTGGATGGTATAGAAGCTGCGAAGCAAATTTACTCCCGCTTTGCTGTTCCGGTGGTCTATTTAACCGCCTACGCGGATGAATCCACCCTGGAGCGAGCCAAAGTAACTCAACCTTTCGGATACCTTCTTAAGCCCTTTGAAGACCGAGAACTGAATACCTCCATAGAAATAGCCTTGTACAAACACCAAGTAGAAAAAAAACTAAAGGAGAGTGAAAAACGATTTAAATCCCTGGTCTCCAATGTTCCCGGGGCGATCTACCGATGCGCCAACGATGCTAATTGGACCATGAAATTTATCAGCCCCGCCATTGAAGAACTTTCGGGCTACCCCTACACCGATTTTCTTCAAAACCGCGTCCGCTCTTACGCCAGCATCATGCACCCGGATGACCGCAAAATGGCGAATGATTTGGCGCAGGAAGCACTCAGGCAAAAGGAAGCATTCGTATTGGAATACAGAATCATTCATGCCGACGGCTCCATCCGCTGGGTATACGAAAAAGGCCAGGGAACATTTGATGATCAAGAAGAACTCCTCTGGCTGGACGGCGCCATCTTCGATCAAACCGACCAGAAAAAAGCGGAAGATGCCTTGCGTTATGAACATGAAAACTTGATCAACATCCTTGGAAGCATGGAGGACGGGGTGTACATAGGCAACAAAGATTATGACATTGAGTATTGCAATGCCGCCATAAAAAAAGAATTCGACGCTAAGAAAGGCAATAAGTGTTATTCAGTTTTTTTTGGTAGAGAAGAACCTTGTCCATGGTGCAAAAATAGTGAAGTTTTCCAGGGAAAAACGGTGCGATGGGATTTTCAGTACGAAAAAAATAACAAGACTTATGATTGTCTGGACACCCCAATAAGAAAGCCGGATGGGACCATATCCAAACTGAAAATCCTGCATGATATTACCCAACGCAAAAGGATGGAGGAAGAACTAATAAAAGCCAAGGAAAAAGCCGAAGAAGCTACCAAACTGAAAGATAAGTTTGTGTCTTTGGTGTCCCATGACCTCAGATCTCCTTTCATCTCCATCACCGGTTTTCTGAATTTGCTAATGAAAGACGAGAAGGAACCCCTTCATCCCAAGCACAAGCAAATGCTGGAGCGTGTTCAGGAGAGTTCCAACAGGCTGCTCACCATGCTTGACGAACTATTGGAAATTGGCAGACTCCAAACGGGAAAGATTGCATTGAATCCTTCCTTCATTGACGGTCGATTGGCTGCCGCCCTCGCTTTGAGCTATATGGAGCACCAGGCATGTGAAAAAGGGATCAAGCTGAGCAATGAAGTTCTGGAAGGAACGCGGCTTTATGCGGACTCCCAGCTTTTTGGACAGGTCCTGCTCAACCTGGTTTCCAATGCCATAAAATTTTGTGGGAAGGGCGATACGGTTACTTTCTTCGTTCCAACCGGCAAAAAGACGTCTATCGCCCTCAGGGATACGGGAACGGGAATTTCTGATACGCTCATTCCGAGTCTTTTCGCCCATGAAATCAAGACCTCCACCTCAGGCACCAAAGGGGAAAAGGGAACAGGGCTGGGGTTGCCCCTCAGCCATGACATCATGAAAGCCCACGGAGGAACACTGAAGGCGGAATCTAAAAAAGGGGATGGAAGCGTTTTTTATGCCGACCTGCCTCATGTCAGGCCGAAAATATTGGTGGTGGACGATGAAGAAAGCGCCCGGTTCATGATTAAGGAATTATTGGAAGACCTTGATGTGGAAATAGTGGAGGCAAAAGGAGGAGCAGAGGCTCTGAAGCTTATGGAAAAAGACCCCCCCCACCTGGCCATTCTGGATCTGATTATGCCGGGGATGGATGGTTTCGAGCTTTTAGAGAACCTTCAAAAAAACCCCCAAACCGACAACATTCCCGTAGTCGTAATAACCTCGGACCAGAATGTGGAGACAAGGCAAAATGCATTTCAAATGGGGGCCAGTGATTTCGCTGCTAAACCTGTCTTGCCGGAGGATTTGATCCCCAGGGTTAGGCGGTTTATCAATTAAGGGAACTTCCAAAAACTACAATGACATCCCCCTATCCCCCTTTATTAAGCTAATCTTTACCCACAAATATTGATGGTAGTAAAGGAAGGGGGCGTGAAAAACCAATAAAACTCACTGAGCGCGCTGAGACATGGAGGTCAAGAGATTTTTTTTTTAGAAACTTTTGCTTGTTGATAATGAACTTT